>CAZOTC010000376.1:0-2561 GCA_964582605.1 uncultured Geobacter sp.
GCTGGTGAAATACCCGGCCCCGACGGACAGAATCAGACGGTTTGGCGCCTATGCCATGCCGGATGACTGGGAAAACAGAGAAATTGAAAAGCTCAGCAACCGGGTTATCGACCTGATACTTGAGGCTGCCCTGATCTCAAACAATATCGCTGCTGCCCGGCTCGCACTGGAACACGGCGCTGATCCGAACATACCGGTCTGGCAGCTGGAGCGGTCGTGCAACAAAAGGTACAGCGCCCTTGGCTATGCCATTGACACTGAGTTCATCTACGACAGCGAGACCCACAAGGACATGGTTGATCTGCTCCTGGAGAGCGGTGCCTCTGCAGCCGGTATTGCCTATGCCGGCTACAACAGTGAACTCGCACTCGCCCTTGCACAAGGCGAGAAAGAGCTGGTGGATCGACTGATTTTTCAAGGGGCCAGCCTGTCCAGACCAGCAGATGACACAGAGCGTGTCACCATCAGGACTGAAGGCTCCGAATCCATGGTTATCAGTCCGGGCGGCCCCAATTTCTTCGGGCATTTCGGCCGGGAGCTGCACTGGGCCCATGAGAATATCGGCAGCATCATTCCGCTGGTACCGGTATCTGAAAAGCAGGTATTCTACACTGCCGATGCACAGGGCGGACGCCATTACACCATGATGGACAAGGTGGTCGGTAACGTATCTGCTCTTAAACAGTACGAGGCATTGGGCCTGGACACCCGGCTGTCTGCCGAAGAGCTCTGCACGGCGGTAAAGGCCGACGCATTTGACAGCCTGGTCTACCTGCTCTCACACTACGGAGAATCTGCACGGGATCGCGCCATATTCCGTATCCGGCGCTTCCGGCCGGACATCGGCGCTGCACGGCGGTATCTGGAGGCTGTGCCGCAGCCGGACGGGGTGAACCTGGCAGCTGATTTTGATCCGCAGGGAAAGGAATATTTCACCTTGCCGGACAGTTCACGGCTGTATGCGGATCTTTCAGCACTGGCAAGCCCGGGTCACAACCTTGGCCCCTGCCATGCCGGGCACTTCTGGTTGCGGGAGGACACGGTTGTCCTGCGGCGGCGTAAAGACCGCGTCATTGTCCGCCGCCTTGAAAAGCGGTGGCGGATGGAGCCGCTGCCGCTCAGAAAGCCGGGCACCTGCAGGGAACAGCGCTACCTGGACGAGTGTCTGCCGCTGATCCGCGAGATTGATGGCCAATGCATCCACCTCGGTGTGACCCTGGGTAATGTCATCTGGCTGCTTCCGTCATGTGAGCTGAGAGATACGACAGCACCCTGGCGAGAGCTGCCGGCATACGTTGCGATACAGGATCAGGCTGAAAAGCGGATCAGGGAACAGGTCGCGTGGAACAGCGAGGGATACGCGCCGGCTGAAGCATAACGCAGCGCTGTAGGGGGGGATCATGCCGGTACTGCACAAATACAAGGCCAGGAACGAATACTACATCCTGACGCAGCTGAACGGGGCCATCGTAACCTATCAGGTTACGCCTGACGGGTGCATCTTTCTTGAGGAACAGGGTGTGGCAGAAGGCAGCCAGTTCGGCAGGTCGCTGCTGCTTCAGCTGTGCCGATCAGGAGACGCCTATACCAGGGCCTCTGCGCCTGACCTTGACCTGTCCGGGTGGATACAGACATCTCTGGACTTTTCAGACGACCCGGTACCGGAAACCAGCATGCCGGTCTGTGCCTGCTGCGGTTCCCCCTATGGGCTGCATCTGGTCAGTGTGAACGAAGAGGGGAAAGAACCGTTCCTGTCCATCCGCTGTGCCGACTGTTGCGTCAGTCGTCGACTTGAGCACGGCATCTGCATTCCGGCGCCGGTGCTTTCCCGGCCGTTTCTGAAGCGCCTGATCGGGCTGTCCGGGGTCGAGATCCTTGATGAGTCAGCCAGGTCTTATGCCGGGCTGCTGGAAAAGAACTTCATGGAGCAGCTGTACAAGAGAAAAACAACCCGCAAACATGTCCAGGACTCGCTCTTTGGTGAGTCACACCGGGAAGGGCAGGGGAGCCTGCTGTAAGACAGGTGCCTTGCTTGCGTCAGAAACCGCCTCCCAGCACAAACTGCAGCTGTGAACGGGTCTCAATGGTGCCGGGACGAGCCTCGCGTACCAGTTTTACCGCATCCATAGGAGCTATTTTCAGTTTCTGAAGAAACAGGGCCGCCACCATGCCGCTCCTGCCCAGTCCGCTGCGACAGTGGATCAGTACCTTGCCATTACGCATGACGATTTCGGCAAGATGTTCGGACAACAAAGGCCAGAGCAGCCTGAACCGGTAATCCGGCACACGCATATCCCCAATCGGCAGGTGGTGCCACTGCATGCCGCGACTCCTTGTCTCACCCGGTAGATGCGTTATCCCCAACTGATCAAGCTCATGCATCTCCATCAGCGTGATCACTGCAGTGGCTCCCCATGCGCCAATCAGATCAAGATCTGCGGCCATGCCCGATTCCTGTGTGCCGGGGCAGGTGCTCATGCCGATCAGGCCGTTGCTGTCCGGTATCGATACAGCATCAATATGCAGAGAGTGAATGCAACGTGCTTCTGGCTGCTGCATGA
>CAZOTC010000377.1:0-2559 GCA_964582605.1 uncultured Geobacter sp.
AGGTGGCGACCTGGGGCATCTACGTTCAGTCCGTCGAGATCCAGGATATCAAGCCGTCTGAATCAATGCAGAAGGCCATGGAGCAGCAAGCCAGCGCCGATCGTTTCAAGCAGGCCACCATTCTTGAAGCGGAAGGCAAGCGTGAAGCGATGATCCGTGAAGCGGACGGCAAGCTTGAGGCCGCCAAACGTGAGGCAGAGGCGCAGGTGCGTCTGGCCCAGGCATCTGCCCGAGCCATATCCGATATCAGCGCATCGGTTACCGACCGCGATCTGCCGACCCTGTTCCTGCTGGGTGACCGTTATATCAACGCCATGCAGAAGATGGCCACTTCCCAGAACAGCAAGATGGTAGTGCTGCCGGCCGACCTACCCGCCGCTATCCGGGGCATGATGGGAAAAAGCTAGGTGAAGCGCGGCCACGACTATTGGATGGGTAAGGCGATTGTCGAGGCCCGCAAGGCAGAGGCCCGTACTGAAGTGCCGATCGGCTGCGTGATCGTCCACAGTGAAAAAATCATTGCTCGGGCCTACAACCTGAGGGAGACGAAACAGGACCCCGCAGCTCATGCCGAACTGCTTGCAATCCGCAAAGCTGCCGGCAAGCTGGGAAACTGGCGTCTGCTAGACACCACACTCTATGTCACGCTGGAGCCTTGCCTGATGTGTATGGGGGCCATCATTCTGGCTAGAATACCTACCGTGGTCTTTGGCTGTTTCGACCCCAAGGCCGGTGCGGCCGGATCTTTATATGACCTTTCCAACGACCCGCGCCTGAATCACCGCTTTGAGCTGATCAGCGGTATTCGGCAGCAGGAATGTTCATCGCTTCTATCAGACTTTTTTACCGAACTGCGCCGAAAACGGCGAGTCGGTCAAGGACAGGGTTGAGTTTTTGTACAGCATGATGTATAGACAGAACGGCCTGAGCGATCAGGCTGTTTGTTTCAATGGAGGGGTGTCCGAGAGGTCGAAGGTGACAGACTCGAAATCTGTTGTACCGCAAGGTACCCAGGGTTCGAATCCCTGCCCCTCCGCCATACACAACAAGGGCTTACAGGTTCAGATCTGTAGGCCCTTTTGCTTTCACACAAAAGCAGCTGAAGAATCCTGGAACCTATGCTAAAACAGCGTCTGGACAAACTGATGGTTGAACAGGGCCTGGCTCCCTCCCGCGAGAAGGCGCAGGCCTTGATCATGGCCGGCCAGGTGGTAGTGGGTGACCATGCTGCCCAGAAGGCAGGTCAGCAGGTCACTGCTGAGGTTGAGATCAGAATAAAGGGCGAACCGATGCCCTATGTCAGCCGGGGTGGACTGAAGCTGGCAAAGGGGCTGGACGCCTTCAACGTTGATCCGGCAGGCAGGATCGCCATAGATGTAGGGGCTTCAACCGGTGGTTTTACCGACTGTCTACTGCAACGCGGAGTGTCAACAGTTTACGCTGTTGATGTCGGTTATGGGCAGCTGGCCTGGAAACTGCGTGAAGACCCTCGGGTGGTGGTGCTGGAAAGAACCAACATCCGACACCTGAAGCCGGAACAGCTCGAGCCGCTGCCTGATCTGGCGGTTATTGACGCTTCGTTTATTTCGCTGAACCTGGTATTGCCCCCTACCTTGGCGCTGCTGTCCCGCCCGGCCGAGCTGATTGCGCTGGTCAAGCCCCAGTTTGAGGTAGGTAAGGGTGCGGTTGGTAAAGGCGGGATTGTGCGGGACCCGAAGCTGCACGAAGAGGTGCTGGCCAACATGGAACAACTGGCCCGGGAGCTGGGAGCCGAGCTGTTGGGGATCTGCGACTCCCCGATTACCGGCGCCGACGGCAACCGGGAGTTTCTGATGGGATTACGACTAGGAGGAATCGCATGAGTGACTGCTTATTCTGCAAAATCATCGCCGGAGCGATACCGGCAAAGAAGGCCTATGAAGACGAGCTGATGGTGGCGATAGAGGATATCGCCCCCAAGGCACCGCTGCACCTGCTGCTGCTGCCCAAACGTCACTTCAGCAACTGCCTGGATATGACCGAACAGGATGAAGCGGTGGTTGGCCACCTGTTCAGAATTGCCGGCAAACTGGCCACCGAGCGAGGGCTGTCCGAAGGCGGCTTCCGCCTGGTGCAGAACAACGGTGCCGATGCCGGTCAGACCGTATTTCACCTGCATATCCACCTTCTGGCCGGGAGAGAGCTGCAGTGGCCTCCGGGGTAACTAAAAAGAGCAGGCAGAAACAGGACGAGATTGCCCCCAACAAGCTTTGCGCCCGCTGCAGGAGAAAATGCAAGCAACCGAAGCATGCGATCATCTCGTCCTGTCCACGCTACTACCCGTTGCACAAAAAGCAACAGGTGGTAAAGGAATGGAAACAGCAGGAACTTTTCCCCAGTGATCCTTCCAAACGTAGAACAAAACGCACCGAAGATTGACACCGGCCGTTGTTCCGGCTGCGGTCGCTGTGTTGCGGCCTGCCCGCTGCGGATTTTAACCCTTGAAGTATCCGGCTACCGCAAACATGCGGCAATTGTTCGTCCTGATTGTTGCATCATATGTGAGACTTGCATAACAGC
>CAZOTC010000378.1:0-2538 GCA_964582605.1 uncultured Geobacter sp.
AAAGCCTTGATAATAGGCCGCGGATGACGCTGATTGAGCGGATGACCGCGGATGATGCTTGATAAGATTTGCTACAACAAAAACTTTTGCGGAATAACATGTAAGATTATGTATTTCTTTCAGGTTTTATCTGCGTAAATCCGCCTGATCCGTGTTGTCCGCGTGCTATTCTAATCAACATGCCGCATTGATCCGCTCAATGCTGACTGCCTTACCTGTCTTTGTATCTACCCCGATCACCACGGCATTGATCCGCAGATCCTTCTTGGGGATATCAAACTTGACTGACTGCTGGGTCAGGAAGCGTTGGATCGCCTGTCCCTTGTCCACACCGATCACCGAGTCAAAGGAACCGGTCATGCCCACGTCGGTGATGTAGGCGGTGCCGTTCGGCAGGATCCGTTCATCGGCAGTCTGGACATGGGTATGGGTACCCACTACCGCAGAGACCCGGCCATCCAGATACCAGCCCAGCGAGGCCTTTTCCGAGGTGGTCTCGGCATGGAAATCCAGCAGGATTATGGATGTTTCTTTTCTCAACTGCTCCAGCTCTGCATCGGCGCAACGGAAGGGACAGTCCAGGTTTTTCATGTAGACCCGTCCTTCAAGATTCAGCACGCCAACCTTGATACCGGCAGGGGTCTCAATGATGGTTGACCCGCGACCCGGCGTGCCGGGAGGGTAGTTGAGCGGCCGGATGATCCGCTCTTCACGGTCCAGAAAACCGCTGTTGTCTTTCTTGTCCCAGATATGGTTGCCGCTGGTCAGCAGGTGGACCCCCTGGCGATACAGCTCTGCAGCGGTGTCAGGGGTAATGCCGAAACCACCGGCAGCGTTTTCACCGTTGGCTATCACCAGATCAACGGCATGGCGGTCCACCAGCCGGTGCAGTTCCCGGCTGATGGCTGTCCGTCCGGGTGAGCCGACAATATCGCCAATAAAAAGAATCCTGACTGACATTTACTTGGCGTACTCGGTTGCGCGGGTCTCTCTGATGACATTAACCTTGATCATGCCGGGATAGGTCATCTCACTCTCGATTTTTTTGGCGATGTCCCGTGCCAGCAGGACCGACTGTTCATCAGAGACCTTCTCACTGGAGACCATCACGCGGATTTCACGACCGGCCTGGATGGCAAAGGAGCCCTGTACCCCATCAAATGAGGTGGCGATCCGTTCCAGGTCTTCCAGACGCTTGACATAGGATTCCATCATCTCGCGCCGTGCGCCGGGACGTGCGCCGGACAGTGCATCGGCGGCCTGGACCAGAACCGCCAGGATGGTGGAGGGTTTTTCGTCTTCATGGTGTGCTGCTATGGCATGAACGATCTTTGGCGATTCTCCATATTTACGTGCCAGGTCGGCACCGATTACGGCGTGGGAACCTTCAACCTCGTGATCGACCGCCTTGCCCAAGTCATGCAGCAGACCGGCCCGCTTGGCCTGCTTGACGTTGATCCCCAGTTCGGCAGCCATGATACCGCACAGGAAGGCAACTTCCAGTGAGTGCTGGTAGACGTTCTGGGTGTAGGAGGTGCGGTATTTCAGGCGCCCGATCAGCTTAAGCACTTCAGGGTGAATACCATGTACCCCCAGGTCAAAGGCGGCCTGCTCGCCGGCCTCTTTGATCGCCTTTTCCACCTCTTCCTCAGATTTTGAAACCACTTCCTCAATCCGGCCCGGATGGATCCGGCCATCGGCCAGCAGTTTCTCCAGTGAGAGGCGGGCCACTTCACGGCGAACCGGGTTGAAGCCGGACAGAATGACTGCTTCGGGAGTGTCGTCAATAATCAGGTCAATGCCGGTAGCAGCTTCCAAGGCTCTGATGTTACGACCTTCACGACCGATAATTCGTCCCTTCATTTCGTCTGAGGGCAAGGGCACCACTGAAACGCATTTTTCGGATACGTATTCTCCTGCATAGCGTTGAATGGCTGCTGCGATGATCTCTTTTGATTTCTTGTCGGCGGTTTCTTTGGCCTCATCCTCAATCAGCTTGATACGTTTTGCCGCATCATGACGTGCTTCACTCTCCATCGCCTCGATCAGAGTGTTTTTGGCCTCTTCTGCGGTCATGCCCGAAATCTGTTCAAGCTTTGCACGCTGTTCGCCGGCAGCCTTGGTCAATTCATCTTCTTTAGCCGAAAGAGACTGCTCCTTTGCTGAAACAGTCTGTTCCTTCTTGAGCAGATCCATCTCTTTCTGATCAACCAGAACCGCTTTTTTATCCAGATGCTCCTCTTTCTGTTGAATCCGTTTTTCCTGAACCTGAATCTCCCGCTTCTTTTCCTTCAGTTCACCTTCGGCCACTTCTTTTGCTTCAAGCGCCGCATCTTTTGCCTTTAATTCAGCTTCCTTGGCAATGTTATCTGCCTCACGTCGGGCATCTTCAAGTACCCGAGCTGCCAGTTCTTCGGCCTGTGCCACAAGCCCTTCGGTGCTTTTGCGTCCAAAACGGTTTCCTGCTACATACGCCACGCCGGCGACCGCAACAATCACCAACGCCATGACGATACTGGTTATCATACCGCCTCCTTC
>CAZOTC010000379.1:0-2520 GCA_964582605.1 uncultured Geobacter sp.
CTGGATCTGAGCGACCGGCCCTACCTGGAAAAGGTCCGGGAGGCCCCCTATCCGGTTATCACCACCTTTTTCATGGGGCAGATCGGTTCCCCAGGACCCCGCCTGGCAGTGGTGGCGCCGATCCATGAACAGTCGCACTACCTGGGGGCGGTGCTGAGCGTCTTCAAACTTGAAGAGCTGCAGTCCCTGTTCAGGACACTGGCCGGAGAACGTCCGATCAGCATCACCCTGCTTGATCCCCGGCGACGGGTGGTGATCAGTACCGATACCGCTCTGAAGCCGATGACCTCTTTCCGCCTGCCGGAAGGGGGCTCGCTCAAGCCGCTGTCCGAAGAGGTCTACCAGTGGATTCCCAATCCCCAGCCCGGTGTAGGGGCCATGAAGCGCTGGCTGCGCTCGTTTCTGTATACCGAAGAGACCCTGCCCAGCCTGCCGGAGTGGAAGCTGGTGGTGCAGTGGTCCCTGAAGCCGTTGCTGCTGCAGACCAACCGGCATGTCAACCTTGCCCTGGGGGTGATTGCCGCTGTGCTGCTGCTGGCACTGCTGCTGGCCCACTATTTTTCCATCTACCTGGCCCTGGTCTTTGTGCGGCTTGAAGAGGCCACCCGGACCCTGCCCCAGCGGATCTTCCAGGGGGAGAGCGTGGTCTGGCCCGCAGCCTCGGTGCGTGAGGTGGAAGGGCTGACCGCCAACTTCCAGCAGATGGCGGTGACCCTGCAGCACCAGTCACTGGAGCTGCAGGCCTGGAATCAGGAGCTGACGCAGCGGGTGCAGGAGCGGACTTCCCAGCTGGAAGAATCTGAAGAGCGGTTGCGGATGCTGGTCAATCTGATTCCGGATGTGATCTGCCTGAAAGACGGGCATGGACGCTGGCTGATCAGTAACGAGTATAATCTTGAACTGTTCAAGCTGTCAGGCGTTGAGTACAAAGGCAAATCGGATGCAGAGCTGGCGCCGTTTACGTCGTTTTACCAGAATGCAATGCTGGGCTGCAAAGAGACTGACGAGCTGGCCTGGCAGCATGGCGGCCTCTACCGCTGTGAAGAGACCATCCCCCGGCCGGACGGCAGCAGTATTACCTTTGATATTCTGAAATTGCCGGTCTTTGAACCGGACGGCAGCCGCAAGGCCCTGGTGGTGGTGGGACGTGACATCAGTGTCCGCAAACAGTCCGAGCTGGCCCTGCAGGAGGCCTCCCGGGCCAAGATGCAGTTCCTGGCAAACATGAGCCACGAGATCCGTACCCCGATGAACGGCGTGATCGGCATGGCCGGGCTGCTGCTGGAGAGCGGCCTGAATCCTGAGCAACGTCACTATGCCGACGTGATCAGCTCCAGTGGCGAACTGCTGCTGGCGATCATCAACGATATCCTTGATTTCTCCAAGATAGAGGCCGGCAAGCTGGAACTGGAGCAGAGTCCCTTTGTCGTCGGCAGTCTTCTGGAACAGCTGCTGGAGCTGGTTTCAGCCAGGGCACAGGAAAAAGGGCTGCTGCTGGTGCGCCGGTTTGAGCTGGAGCAGCACTGCTGTCTGAAGGGGGATTCAACCCGGCTGCGTCAGATCCTGCTCAACCTGCTGGGGAACGCGGTCAAATTTACCGAAACCGGCAGCATTACTCTCAAGGCCTGGTTTGAACCGCTGGACGGCGACCGGGTCATGCTGCGCTGTCAGGTGCGGGACACCGGCATCGGGATTCCCAAAGAACGTCTGGACCGGCTGTTTGACCCCTTTACCCAGGCCGACAGCTCCACTACCCGCAAGTACGGCGGTACCGGGCTGGGGCTGGCGATCAGCCGTCAGCTGACCAAGCGGATGGGAGGGGTGATCAGTGTGGTCAGCTGGCCCGGACACGGCACCACCTTTACGGTTGCCATCCCGTTTGAGACCTGCTGCGAAGAGGAACAGCAGGCACTGCTGCAGGAACAGGCCGTTGCGCCGCCTGAAAAGACCGTGACCGCCCGTATTCTGCTGGTGGAGGATAATGCGGTCAACCAGATGGTGGCCAGGACCGTGCTTGAAAAACAGCTGCATACGGTGCTGGTGGCCGGAAACGGCGTAGAGGCGCTGTCGTTGCTGCAGCTGGTGCCGGTTGATCTGGTGCTGATGGATTGCCAGATGCCGGTCATGGACGGCTTTGAGGCTACCCGTCGGCTGAGGAACGGAGAGGCAGGGGAGCAGAACCGTCTGCTGCCGGTGATCGCCATGACGGCCCACGCCTTTGTCCGTGACCGGGAGCTCTGCTTTGAGGCCGGTATGGACGATTACCTGACCAAGCCGGTGCAGCCGACCGTATTGGCCCGGACCATTGCTGCCTGGTACGGTCGCCGTCATGGCGAGGGAAAACCGCTCCCGGCTGCCGGAGCATCCCCGGCTGCCGGCCCTGCCGCAGCTGAAACCGCAGTTGAGACCGCAGCGGAACCGCCGGTCTTTGACCCTGACGAGCTGCTGTCACGGTTGGATGATGACCGTGAACTGGCAGAAAGTGCCATTGCCATCTACCTGGAAGGGGTTGCGGACGGG
>CAZOTC010000380.1:0-2519 GCA_964582605.1 uncultured Geobacter sp.
TGGATTTTCTGACCCGTGAGCAGCTGACCCGCGACCAGCTGGAGCGGATCGGGCGGCGTCTGCAGAAATCAGGCCGCCGAGCCCTGCCGCCTTTGGTCAGGAGGCTCTGGCGGGAGCAGGACCACGAGCGGCTCTACCGCTATACCTGTATGCTGGATTTTTTTGACGCGGCCAACTGGCTTGACCAGCTGGTGCAGTTGACCATTAAACGACGTGATCTTGCCGAGGAAGGGCGGATGCCGCTGTTGGAGATTCTGCAGGATTACGGCGTTGATGTCAGCTCCCCCCCGTTTTCCCGCACTGACCTGCATGCTGCCACCCTGAACAGTTTTCTGGACTGCTGCCTGCAGGAAGGGGTCTGGGGAATGGTCCGGCTGATGGACCGTTTTCTGAATGCCGACGAACTGCTGCGCAACCAGCTGGTGCGGCGGCTTGGCACCCGGAGTGACCGGCCAGGTGAAGCCGCTGCCTGTCTGCGAATGCTGGCACATTTTGAATATGGCGAGGTGGCAGGCCCGGCAGTGGAGAGTCTGGGTACCCTGCGACATGGTCATGCGGTTGCGGTACTGCAGTCCTTACGTCATCCGGCGGTTGACGATCTTGAAACGAGGATTGAGCGCAGTCTCAGGCGGCTGTCTTTTCTGGATATCAATCAGCCTGAACCGTTGCCTGAGCCGCTTGCAGAGCCGCTTGCGCCGGTCAGGGTACAGGCGGGGCCGCTTGACTGTTATGGGGTGCGGACACTCTGGTTTTCCTGGAAGCTGCGGGACGGTTCCTTTGCGGGGCTGGTGCTGCAGATCGGTGATCATGACGGGGTGAGACACGCCGTTGCCTCCCGTTTCCCGAATATCCAGGAACATGATGACTATCTGGATGAGGTAAACGCAGAGGAAGGGCTGTATCCGGTCAGTTTCGGCTATGCCGTTCATCTGATACGGGATGCCTGGAAGCAGAGCATTGAGCGCAATTACTACCTGCCGCCGGACCTGTATGCAAACCGCTACCTGTTTGGGGAAGCGGATCTGCGTCCGGCAAGCTATCTGCCGGGTTTCCCGGTTGAGCTGCTTGACGGTCTGTTTGAACGGATGGCGTCATTGTTAAGCGGATGTGAAGAGCTGCTTGAAGACGCCTGCTTCGAGGGCTGGCTGTTTACTGATCCGCTGGTGTACGAACTGGCCGAAACGCTTGGTGATCTGCCGTTTGACCGTTGTTCGGCAGAGGTGCAGCAATCGTTGTTTGAACGGTTCTGTGCAGAGCTGCTTGAGCCGGATAAAGGGGCGCTGTTGCGCCGGCTGTTGCTGACCGCTGACTTCATGCTGCAGATCGAGTGTCGAAACCGTCTGGTGCAGAAAGTGCTGGCACTTGGTCTAAGTATGGCAAGTTCTGCGCTGCCGTTAAGCCTGCATCCGTTTATCAGGCGCCTGGCCTTTGACAGCATAGAAATGGCTCGTCAGTCCCTGGCTGAAGGCGTTGATCCGCGCAAGAATCTGGTCTATGACGATGATGAGGAGTGGGAATGAAGATCGGGGTGATCGGTGCAGGCAGCTGGGGTACC
The DNA here is from genome assembly GCA_964582605.1 of uncultured Geobacter sp. Lineage (GTDB taxonomy): Bacteria > Desulfobacterota > Desulfuromonadia > Geobacterales > Pseudopelobacteraceae > Trichlorobacter. The sequence continues at coordinate 1,556 of CAZOTC010000380.1, forward strand.
GCCCTGGCCAATGTCGTGGCGACAAACGGCCACGCTACGGTGCTGTGGGCCTATGAACCTGAACTGGTCGCCGGCATGGCGGCAACCGGGATCAATCATCTGTTCCTGCCTGGAATTGAGCTGCACCCGGCGCTGCAGTACACCGGCAGCCTTGCAGAGGCGGTCAACGGTGCTGATCTGGTTTTGCTGGTAACACCGACCCAGGTCATGCGGGGACTGCTTGCAGCACTCGGCACGGAACTCTCGCCAACAACGGTATTGGCCTCTGCCTCCAAGGGAATTGAACTGGGTACCCTCTGTACGGTATCACGGATTTGTTGTCAGGTGCTGGGTGACAATGTGGCTGAGCGGTTTGTGGCGCTTTCAGGCCCGACCTTTGCCAGGGAAGTGGCACAGGGACTGCCGTCCCTGATAGTTGCGGGGTCCGGTAATAACGCTGCCGCCTGTCTGGTGCAGAGACTGTTCAGTAACCCGTCCTTCCGGGTCTATACCAGCAGTGATACGATCGGTGTTGAGCTGGGCGGAGCAGTCAAAAACGTAATCGCGATCGCAGCCGGCATCAGTGACGGTTTGGGGTTTGGTCACAATACCCGGGCAGCGCTAATAACCCGCGGCCTGGCAGAGATAGGACGTCTGGGACGGGCCATGGGGGCCAATGATGCAACCTTTGCCGGTCTGGCCGGTATGGGGGACCTGGTGTTGACCTGTACCGGTGACCTGTCCCGTAACCGTACCGTAGGGATCAAACTGGGGCAGGGGATGAGCCTTGAGTCAGTCCTGTCGGAGATGCGGATGGTGGCTGAAGGGGTGAAGTCTGCTGAGTCGGTTGACGCACTGGCCCGACGGCTTGGTGTGGAGATGCCGATCACCCGCAAGGTGTATGAAATACTTTACTGTGACAAACCGGCCCGGCAGGCGGTGCTGGAGCTGATGTCCCGCGACCTGAAGCCTGAGCAGTCCTGAG
>CAZOTC010000381.1:0-2516 GCA_964582605.1 uncultured Geobacter sp.
CGCGCTTACCTAAATATGGTTTAAAGAAACTGGTCAGGCAGAATACCAAGAAGTATAAGCCCGCTAGAATCAGGTAAAATTTCCAATTAAGTAAAATTTGTTCTTTTACTATCTGATTCGCTATTTGCTTGATCAATTCAGCTTCCATATTTTATCCTTTTCACTACCTAACTCGTAATTGACCGGTTCACGCGCGCGCGCGTGAACCGGTGATCTTCCCCAAACAGGATGTTGGCCGGAATGCAGCTAGCGTACCGATTTTGTAGATTCACACTCACTAGAATTTCCGTTACAGCACAACTTTGGGCAGTTCAGCTGCAAACATCAGATATTTCTCTGCATTCTTCCGCAGGTGCTCTAACAGAGCAGTGCTAAAGATCTGCTCATCATTGGTCAGCTCAGCCGTTAACGCAAAATTATCAAGCTGTTGCAGCATGTTCCGGCAGAGCGTGGCCAAGGTGCGCGCCACCTGGCGTTGCGGCAGCTTGCAGGCTTCACACATCTCGGCCAGTTGAAATGGCTGTACTGCATCAGGATCAAAGGTGTCACCCACTGCCAGGGCCAGATCACGGTCGTACTGGCCGGCGTAGCTGTCCAGACAGAGCAGGTCATAGGCCGGAGCGATCCGGATACCGTTTGGCCCAACAAACCAGGAGATATTCTTGGCATGGGCATCACTGTTACCGATCAGCAGATTGAACAGCACCCACTGCAGCAGGTCGCGCAGGGCCGCAGCAGGTACCCGGCAACGCTGACAGGCATCAAAGAGCATCGGGAGGCTGGCGCCGGAGCGGATCACAGCGGCATGGCCGCCTTTGCCAAAGGGGCGCTCATATTTGTAGATCGGCGGCAGATCAAGCATCTGGCAACCGTCAATAAGATGCAGGCGGTCTATCGTCCCCTGCCGGGTCCATGTGCGGTCAAAGCGTTGCACAGCCAGTACCGGTTCACCAAGCCGGAGCAGCTGCACCGTTGCCACCGGCAACTGTATCCTGCGAGCCAACTCCATGCAGATATATTCATTGATAACCAGATGCAGATCCGGTTTGGTACCGAACTTGAGGATATGGGTGGAGGCCAGTGCCCCCTCACCAAAGCCTATTGTGCCATCCGGCATGATCAGCACCGGCAGTTTGTCCTGTACACCGGCCACCGACAGGCGTGGCTTAGTATCCCAGATGGCAATGGATTGATCTGTCCGCTGGTTGATCCGCTCTGTCAGTTCAGGTATCGGGATTTCACGAAAGCTGGTCTGCAGCTGTTCTGTCGGCAGGGTACGGTGCTGAAAGGTAAGGGCGCCGGTGGTTTCAGTACCAATGGCGTTGATCAGACCAAAGATATTGGCTTTGGAGATCTGCTGGGTAAGCGAGAGTTCATCCAGCCAGCGCCCTTCCGGCAGCAGGTTGGCAAGAAAGCGTTTCAGTGCCTCGGATGGTACGGTTTCAGGTGGCAGGTGGGGAGAGATGCTGTAACCGCCGTTGTCCAGCCAGCTCTGGTCATAGGCAAGGGAATACTGATCTGTTGCGCCATCAAAGCCCAACTGACCTAATGGCGTGCGGTTCAGACATACCAACAGGCTCTCGCTCATTGGCTGTCTCCGGCTGAAATGCTGAGCGTGATCCCCAGCATCCGGCAGACCTGCAGGATACTGCTGAGACGGACATCGCCTTTGGCTCGTTCCAGATTGCTCATGGTGCTGACCGAAACACCACAAAAGGCAGCAGCTTCGTGAATACCCATGCCGCTCTGGGTTCTGGCGGCACGGATAAACCGGCCCAGGGTATCGGCATCAGCCATGGTCTGGGCAACCGGTATCGGTAACGGGGTGACAGTCTTAGCCATACTACACACCTCTTTATATGTACTGATATAGCAGAAGTATTGCATGGCCTGTGGCTTCAGACAAGATAAAATACTATCATAATAGTATTTATTGGAGAATAAGGGATTCAATCGCAAATAATACCGTTATCGCCGTATTATTATAAATTATAACCGCAACAACCGATAGATCTCCCGCATATCCAGGCTACCCCGTACGCAGTCAGCCAGACGGTCCAGCGCCGGTTCAAGGTCATAACAAGCCCGAATCAATCCATCAGCCTGCCAGCCTTTACGCTGACGCAACCGATCCAGCCACCAGCGCCGGAAGGGGTCGGCATCAAACAGGCCGTGCAGATAACTGCCCCAAACCAGACCGTTGGCACTGCATGCACCGAGCAGTCTGCCATCCTGCCCCGTAATCAGCGCTTCAATCCCTTCTGCAGTGGTGATGCCGTGGTGGATCTCATAGCCGGAAAGCAGGCAGCCGGAGGGGAGGTGCCGACAGCGGGTCTGAAGGGTGGTCTTTTCTTCTGCCATGATCGTGTTGATCGCCAGCAGCCCCAACCCCTGCTGTTCACCAGCCCCGGATTCAATGGCGTGAGGGTCGCAGATCTGCCCGCCCAACAGCTGAAAACCGCCGCAGATGCCGATGATTTCACGCTGTCCGCTCTTTGCCAGATCGAGGATGGCTG
>CAZOTC010000382.1:0-2512 GCA_964582605.1 uncultured Geobacter sp.
CTGGTCACCGGCCCCACCGGCTCCGGCAAATCCACCACCCTGGCAGCCCTGATCGATCTGATCAACGCCACCCGCAAGGAGCATATCCTGACCCTGGAAGACCCGCTGGAGTTCATTCATGAGAACAAACAATCGCTGTTGAATCAGCGCCAGATCGGTGCCCATACCGAATCATTCGCCTCAGCCCTGCGGGCTGCCCTGCGGGAAGACCCTGACATCATCCTGGTAGGAGAGATGCGCGACCTGGAGACGATCCAGCTGGCCATGAGCGCTGCCGAGACCGGCCACCTGGTCTTCGGCACCCTGCACACCAACACGGCAGCCAAGACCATTGACCGGATCATTGATGTCTTCCCCAAAGAATCCCAGGACCAGGTTCGCACCATGCTCTCCGAATCCTTGAAAGGGGTGGTCTGCCAGCAGCTGCTCAAGACCGCCGACGGTCATGGCCGGGTAGCGGCCTTGGAGATCATGCTGGGCACCCCCGCCATTGCCAACCTGATCCGTGAAGGCAAGACCTTCCAGATCCCTTCCATTATCCAGACCGCCAAGAAAGACGGCATGCAGCTGATGGACCAGCACCTGCTGGACCTGCTCAAGACCAAACAGGTATCGCCGGAAGAGGCCCACAAATGCGCCATTGACAAGAAGCAGTTTGAACAGTACCTGCCGCAGTCAGCGGCGACGTAACAACAGCAACGCCCCACGAAAAAAATCCGTGGGGCGCAGACTTCCAATCACTTAAGGAAGCGAGATTTTTTTTCCGTTCCGGCTGCGGCAATCAAACAATGACGCGCAGGCGTACACGTAGTACGTCGAGGAGCCTAAGACGAGTCATCGAAGCTAGCGCCGCGGAACTACATCTCGACGCGGGTAACCACTCCTTGTAATTTGGCCGCCGGCAACTTGTTAAACTGCACAAAGTTGGGGGTCAGCTTCTTGATCAGGGCAAATAACTTCCAGATCGGATTGGTGGTGGCAATATCCTCAATACCGTAGAAGATAACCTTCTCCTGAATCCCGTGCTCACGGATAATCTTCTCGATATCAATAACCTCCATATAGCCTGCCTGTATCTCAAAGCCCTCCAGTCCCGGCCCCACAGTTGATGTATGAAGCGTTTCAAGCCCAAACGGCTCGTCGGTGCGCACAATGGAGATCAGTACATTGCGCTCATAGATAATGTTACTGCGGATCACGCAATGCACCAGATAGGGCGGTATCACATCCAGCCCCCTGACAAAGAACAGACCGGTACCGGGTATATTGCGCCCCTTGCCGTAGATCTGCTCGTAGGAGAGCATAAAGGTCTCCATATCCAGCGGTTTAAGGGCATGGTAGAGTGCTTTCTGCCCCCTGGTCCAGACCATAATGGTAATAAACGGTATGGCTGCCAGGATGATCGACCAGTAGGCCCCGTGGGGGATCTTGGAAAAGGTGGAGGTGAAGTAGATCAGATCCAGTATCCCCACAACCACCACGATCGGCACCTTCCACTTCTTCATGGTGTGGGAATAGACCATAATCATCATGGTAGCGGTGATAGTCATGGAGCCGGTCACGGCCATGCCGTAGGCCGCAGCCAGATTTTCCGATTTCTGGAAAAAGAACATCACAAAAATCACCGCAATCATCAGCCCCCAGTTGACCGCGCCGATATAGATCTGGGACTGGATATGGCTGGAGGTATAATCGACCTTCATCAACGGCATCAGACGGGTGGTTATCCCCTGATACACAATGGAAAACACCCCGCTGATGATCGCCTGGGAGGCGATAATGGTGGCCATGATGGTCAGGATCAGGAACGGGATGTAGAGCAGCGGGACCTGATGGTTGATCATGGCAAACAGGATATTCTTGGTTTGACCGGTCTCAAGGATAAAGGCCCCTTGTCCCAGGTAGTTGAGATACAGGGCAAAAAAGACAAAATACCAGGCGCGCACGATCGGTTTGCGCCCCAGATGTCCCATGTCGGCATAGAGCGCCTCGCCGCCGGTGGCGCAGAGGATCACCTCGGACAGCACGATGTAGCCGGCAAAGCCGTTATTGCTGAAGAACTCAAAGGCGTAGTGAGGGCTGATCGCCTTGATGATCCCCGGCATACCGGCAATGGATACCAGACCGGAAACCAGCAGAGAACCGAAATAAACCAGCATGATCGGGCCGAAGATACCGGCCACCTTGTCGGTGCCGCGAGACTGGAAGAAAAACAGGGTAAAGGCAATCATGGCGGCAATCAGCACCAGCACCGACTGCTTCACTCCGGACAGTGCGGGGATCAGCAGCAGACCTTCCACGGCAGAAAGGATCGAGATAGCAGGAGTGATCACGCCGTCCCCCAACAGCAGCGATACCCCCAGAAAGGAGAGAAACCCGGCAAAAGCCAGAAGCCGCCCTTTTTTCAGCATCTTGATCAGGATCTCCCGCAGGACGATCTCGCCCCCCTGCCCCTTGCGCCCCAACGCCATGGCCAGCCAGGCATACTCCACCGTCACCAGGATGGTCATGG
>CAZOTC010000383.1:0-2510 GCA_964582605.1 uncultured Geobacter sp.
TGGGGATCGATTCCATCAAGCGGGTGGAGATCCTTTCGGCACTGCAGGAGCGTCTGCCTGATGCGCCGGTGATCGGCCCTGACCAGCTGGGTGTCCTCAACACCCTGGGACAGATTGCCGATTATCTGGGAGCCGGTGCTGCGCTGGCAAGCCAGCCCGCAGCAGCATCTGCGCCAGCAGGAACCGCGATCACCGAAACCCTGCTCTCTGTTATCAGCGACAAGACCGGCTATCCGATGGAGATGCTGGAACTGACCATGAGCATGGATGCTGACCTGGGGATCGACTCGATCAAACGGGTGGAGATCCTCTCGGCACTGCAGGAGCGTCTGCCCACTGCGCCGGTGGTAGGGCCTGAACAGTTGGGGGTACTAAACACCCTGGGCCAGATTGCCGAGTATCTGAGTCAGGGTTCAGGGTCCAGGGTACAGGGTCCAGTAACGGCGGTTGATTCTTCTCCGGTCCCTGCCCCCCGGCCCCCGGCCCCTTCTCTTTTCCGCAGCAGCATTGTGGCTCCCCCCCTGACTGCAACGGATCAGCAGATCAGCCTGGCAGAGGGTGGTCTGATTGTTGTCACTGATGATGGTTCATCCTTCAGCGCAGAGCTGTGCAGCTGTCTGACCAGCCAAGGACATCGGGTAGCCCTGACCAAGGTGCTGGACATTCTGGAGGTCCTGCCTCTTGACCAGATCAGCGGTCTGGTGCTGGTGGCGCCGGCTGAAGGCACTGATGACCAGTTTCTGAAAAACGGGTTCCAGCTACTGAAACAGGTCGCTCCCGGCCTGAAGCGGGCCAGCCGTGAAGGAGGCGCCCTGTTTGCCACGGTCTCCCGGCTGGATGGCGCCTTTGGCTGTCTGGAAGGCGCTCAGCTTGTTGATCCACTCTCCGGTGGTCTGGCAGGGATGAGCAAGACCGCCCGCCAGGAATGGCCAGAGGTACACTGCAAGGCGATTGATCTGGGCAGCTTCAGTACGACGGGCGCTGCAGCCCGGGCCGTGGTCTCGGAACTGTTCCTGAACGGTCCGGTAGAGGTGGGGCTTTCTGAGAACAGCCGGATCGGCCTGTCCCTGCAGGATCTTCCGGCCATCACGGCTGGTTCTGCACCGATCAGGAGTGGCGATCTGGTGGTGATCACCGGCGGTGGTCGCGGGGTGACCGCTTCTGCAGCCATTGCGCTGGCCAAGGCCTGGCAACCGCTGCTGGTACTGCTGGGACGCTCCCCCCTGTCGCAGCAGGAGCCTGATTGGTTGGCCTCACTGACTGATGAGGCAGCCATCAAGCGGGCCATCCTGAGCCATGCTACTGAAAAACTGCACCCCCGAGAAATAGAAGAGCGTTATCAGGCAACCATCAGTGGCCGTGAACTGCGTGAGACCATGCAGAAGATTCAGGCTGTTGGCGGCACAGCACTCTATTTTGCCGTGGATATCCGTGACAGCGAGGCCGTTGCCGGCCTGATGGCTGAACTGCGTACAGAGCACGGCCCGATCCGCGGCATGGTGCATGGCGCCGGTGTGCTGGCTGACCGCCTGATCGTTGACAAGACCCGCGAGCAGTTCAACCAGGTCTACAGCACCAAGGTGGCCGGCCTGCGCTCCCTGCTGGATGCCACCCGCAACGATGACCTGCGCTTTATCGCCCTGTTCGGCTCCACCACCGGTCGTCTGGGGCGCTCCGGCCAGGTGGATTATGCCGTAGCCAACGAGGTGCTGAACAAACTGGCCCAGGCCGAGGCCCGCAACCGTGCCAACTGCCGTTCGATCTGCATCAACTGGGGCCCCTGGGACGGTGGTATGGTCACCCCTGCCCTGAAGAAGGTCTTTGCATCCGAAGGGATCGGCCTGATTCCGCTGGAAGCAGGTGCAGACCTGCTGGTAACGGAACTGTCCAACCCGCAGGGACCGGTTGAGGTTACGGTACTGGCCGGTGTCAGCGGTTCCAGCCTGATGTCCAGCGAAGCCCCCAAGCAGAGCGCGCCGCTCAAGGAGGCGCTGCGCCTGACCTTTAACGTGGATGACTTCCCGTTCATCAGTTCCCACGTGATTGACAATCGGGCAGTGCTGCCGATGGCCATGATCGTGGAGTGGCTGGCCCATGCCGCCCTGCACGGCAACCCCGGGTTCCGCTTCCACGGCTTCAATGACCTGCGGATCTGTAAAGGGGTGATCATTGACCGCAGCTCCCCCTGCACCCTGCAACTTTTGGCTGGCAAGGCCAAGCGCCAGGATGCCTTCTATCAGGTGCCGGTGGAGCTGGTCAGCATCCAGGCAGAGGGGCGCACCCAACTGCACGCCCGGGCCGAAATCGTGCTGGCCAACCGCCTGCCTGAAGGACTGCGTACCATCAAGGAACTGCCCAACGCCCCCTACAGCCGGAGCCATGCCGTTTATGATCAGCCCTATCTGTTCCACGGCCCGGATCTGCACGGCATTGAGCTGGTCACCTCCTGCTCGGACAAAGGGATCAGCGCCATGACCAAGGCTGCACCCCAACCTGCAAACTGGATCAAG
>CAZOTC010000384.1:0-2507 GCA_964582605.1 uncultured Geobacter sp.
TGACCAATCGTTGATTCAGGGGGGACTCAAGCTTCAGCCGATCAAGAAATAACCCTGTCCTGATAACTCTGTAACTGAAACTTACAGGCAGCAGACAGATGTGGGAAGGGTGCGTACCGTCATGCGTACCCTTGTTATGCCGGGGAGTTCCAACCTCTGCTCCCCGGCAATTTTTAACCGCCAACTTTCAGGTGCGTAATGTCACGACTCCTCTTTTACCTTACATTGGCCTCTTACGGAATCGCTGCGCTCATGTATCTGGTCTGGCTCTTACGCAGTTCAGAGGGGACCGGCGCCATTGCGCGAAGAGTCCTGATCGCTGGGTGTATCATGCATCAGCTGGCGATCCTCCACCGCTATGTTGCACATGGACATTTCCAGATCACAAACATGCATGATGCGCTGTCGTTCTGCGGCCTTGCAATTGTCGGCAGCTACCTTGTCGTTGAAAACCGCTACAAGGTGACGGCGCTGGGATCATTTGTCACGCCGGTGGCATTTTTGATGATGCTCGGCTCAAGTGCCCTGGCTCAGGATCTTGCGCCGCTTGATCCAACACTCCAGAACATCTGGATTTATATGCACACCATCCTCGCCTTTGGCAGCTACGCCCTCTTTACCGTTTCAGGTGGGGCAGCGGTCATCTACCTGCTGCTCTCCCATCTGCTGAAAACCAAACACCTGGGGCAGATCGTCCAGAAGCTTCCCTCGCTTCAGAAGCTGGATGACATCGGTCATCGCTGTCTGAACCTTGGATTTCCGATGCTGACCATCACCTTGATAATCGGTTCTCTGATCGCCACACAACGTTGGGGCAGTTACTGGAGCTGGGATCCCAAGCAGGTCTGGTCGCTGGTAATCTGGTCTGTTTATGCGCTGCTGCTGAACGGGCGACTTGTGCTGGGCTGGCGCGGAAGGCGGGCAGCACTGTTGTCACTGATCGGCATCCTGCTGCTGATGTCTGGCTTTGTCGGGATCAATCTGTGGTTTCCCGGACTCCACAGCTTTAACTGAGACCATCCGGTGAATTGTCAATGAAAATTATCGTGGTAGGCTTATCACATAAAACCGCACCGGTAGAAGTCCGGGAGATGGTGGCTTTTTCTCCGAACGATATCGACAAGCCACTCAGCGCCCTTGTTGCGCTGGAGGGGATTGTTGAAGGGGTGATCGTTTCCACCTGCAACCGGGTTGAGATCTATACCACCACACGCGATATAGAAGGCGGTACAGCCCGCATCAAATGTTTTATTGCTGAGTGGCATAACCTGCCCTACGAGCTGATTGAGCCTCATCTCTACAGTTACCATGGTGAATCGGCCATCAGGCACGTATTCCGGGTCGCATCGTCACTTGATTCCATGGTGGTTGGCGAACCGCAGATACTGGGGCAGATCAAGACCTCCTACGGCTACGCCGCAGAATTCAGAACCTCCGGCATTATCCTGAACCGGTTGCTGCACAAGGCGTTCTCCGTTGCCAAACGGGTGCGCACTGAAACATCTATTGCATCGTCAGCAGTATCGGTGGCTTTTGCTGCCATTGAGCGGGCAAAAAAAATATTCGATACGCTGGCAGACAAAACTGTGCTGCTGATCGGTGTCGGAGAGATGTGTGAACTGGCTGCCCGTCACTTTATGGCAAACGGCGTACAGTCAATCATGATCGCAAACAGGACGGTTGAACGGGCGCAGAACCTGGCAGAAAAATTCAACGGTACCGCCATCGCTCTTGACGAATTGTTTGAGTATCTGCACAAGGCAGATATTGTGCTCTCGTCAACTGGAGCCCCCAATTTCGTCATCACCCCCAAAGAGCTCGCTAAAGTTATTAACAGACGCAGAAACGAGCCGATGTTCCTGATTGATATCGCGGTGCCCCGTGATATCGATCCTGCGGTAAACGAGCTTGATGCGGTCTATCTGTATGATATGGACGACCTTCAGCAGGTTGTGGCAAGCAATCTCGAAAACCGTAAACAGGAAGCAGAAAAGGCCGAACTGATCATTGCAGACGAAATCGGACAGTTCTACCGCTGGATAGCCACGCTGGAGCTGACACCAACCATTGTTGCCATGCGCAAACAGTTCGATGAGCTTCGTCAAGCTGAACTGGACCGGACGCTTGCAAACTGGAAAGATGCCCCCCCTGATGCTGAGCAGCGCCTGAACGCGCTTACCAACGCCCTGATGAATAAAATTCTGCATACGCCCACTGCAGCCTTGAAAAAATCAGGTAAAGATGATGACAATCGTTCAGAACTCTATATTGATACGCTCCGGACGCTGTTTGAACTGCGCTTGTAACATCGTGTAAAGCCTTTATAACCTGCGCTACATCATCAACTTTTTGATAAGGATGAGGCTGTATGAAATCAAGGATTACATCCGTTATCGCCGCCTGCCTGGTTGCTGCACCTACTTGGGCAGCATCCCCGCTTCTCACTGATGACGCCAACACCCTGGGTACCGGCAAAGGGCAACTTGAGGTCTGCGGCAGAGTAGGAT
>CAZOTC010000385.1:0-2501 GCA_964582605.1 uncultured Geobacter sp.
ATACGTTCCTCCATACACAAAACAACCGGCTGGATTCCACATTTCGATGGCCTGTTCAGCCATTCCGGTCCCCTGATGAGGTGCCGTCAGGCCAGCAGTTCACGGACGGCAGTTGTCAATGTCTCAAAACCGATCGGTTTTTGCAGTGCTTTGTCGACAGAGAGCAGTTGCGCCATGGACATCAGATAGTTCAGGTCAAGTGAGGGAGAACCTCCTGAAACCGCAATCACCTTGGGACGATGGGGTTGCTTTTTTAACCACATCAAGACTTCCAACCCATCCTGCTCCGGCATGATAAGGTCGGTTATGACCAGATCAAATGCCTGGGACTTCAGTTGAGCGATCCCTTGTTTGCCGTCTGCGGCAACCGTAATCTCATGTTTGTCCAGCTCCAGATATGAAGCCATTACCTGCCGGACCTGTTCGTTATCATCAATGACAAGAATCCTCGCCATGTATTCTCTACCTCATTTTTAAAGTCACTGATTAAGGGACAAGCTTGATGTCTGATCTTCATGCTAAACGGTTTGTTGATATAGTGAATATCAGCATCAATTGCTCTATCGCCGTTGCGTGTAACTGTTTTTAAGGTTCAAACTTTCGTCGCTTCCGAATCGATCTGTCTGTTGTCCACAGCGGCCTGAACCGTACACCGAAAACGGCTGCCGGTACCCTGAACACTGGTAACCGCAACCTCGCCTCCCATCAAGTCGCATAATTTTGCAACAATAGACAACCCCAGGCCACTGCCGCCATATTGTTGGCAGGTGCTGCTGCTGGCCTGCATATAGGGGGTGAAAATACGGTCAATCTGGTCCTGCGTCATACCGATACCGGTGTCTGCTACTTCCAGATTGAGCAACTGGACCGTACAGTCATCAGGCCAGGTGACCTCGTTAGCGGGCAGCATCGAGCTGTCCAGCGGTGTCAGGCTGATCTCCAGCGTAACCTTGCCGTGATGGGTAAACTTGATGGCGTTGCTGAGCAGATTGCCAAGGATCTGGCGGACACGCAGTGGGTCACAATAGACCTGCGGCAGAAGACCGCCCGGGCAGGAGCAGGCGATGGTTGTGGCCTGTGCAGCTGCAGCCGGCTGGTGCAGTTTCAGCAGATCGCTGATCAGGCTCTCCAGGTTGATCTTCTGGTAGTGCAGTTCAAGCTTGCCGGCTTCGATCCTGTTGAGATCGAGCAGGTCGTTAATGAGCTGCGTCAGGTTATGGGCGGAGGTTTCGATTAATGCAATATACTCCAGTTGACCTTCAGAGGGGGGTGGCGTGCCATCCTTCAGCAGTTCGGCGAGATTGGCGATGTTGGCGAGCGGCGTCCGCAGATCATGGCTGGTCATGGCAAGGAACCTGCTCTTGGTGGCATTGGCCCTTTCCGCTTCATCTTTTGCCTGCTCCATCTCCTTCAGCATCTGTTGCATGGTGCTGATTGCAAGATCAACATCGCCGGTATCATTGTGTGCGGTGTTATCTTCGGGACTGATCCGTCCTGCGATACGTTCAGACAGCCGGTGCAGGGCCTGGTAAGGTTTGTTGATTCTGCCGGCCAGCAGAGCCGAAAGGATCAGCAAACCGGAAAAGACCAGGATGCTTCCGGTCAGCAGAGTAACGCGCAGCCGTTCGGTCCTTTGCAAGATATCATCAAGGTAAATGCCGCTGCCGATGACCCAGCCCCATGGTTCGTAGAGACGCACATAGGATATCTTGGCCTGCGGCGCAACCCCATTGGGCAAGGGCCAGTTATACCTGACCGTACCGGCGCCCTTGTCCTTTACCAGCTGATTCATGTCGTAGAACACCCTGACGTTGTCTGCATCCCTGAATTCACTCAGGTTGCTGCCTTCCAGAGAAGACTTGAAGGGATGCATCAGCATGACGGTATTCAGGTCATGTACCCAGAAGTAGCCGATACTCTGCTCAGCCTTAAAGCGGTTGTAGCGTGTGCCTCTCAGAAACGTCAGAGCCCGTTCCTGTACCTCACTTTCTTTTATGCCGCGCCTGGCTCCTAGCATCCGTATCTGGTCCAGCATGGTTACGGTAACATCAACTGCCTGCTGGGTAGCCTCAATCCGGTCGAATTCCAGCTGCCGTTCGTAGGAAGGGACCACATACAGCCAGACAAACCCCAGTGCAATCAGCACAAGCAGCAGGTTTGCCAGAAGCATCTTATGGGTCAGTGATACGAAAAATGCTTTCATGACGTGCCCCCGGGGTGATGGTCAGCGAGAGTATTGTAGCGCATAATACGATATTTCTCAGCACCTCATCCGAAGGATCTGCCCGTTACTATGAGTAAGGCCCGGCTGCTTAATCGGCAACCGGGCTCCGTGAACGTATGACAGGCGTACCCATGGCGGCAGCTACGGGTAACGCCTGTCTGCTTCAGTTAATACTGTTCAAACTCATCATCAATCCTGTCCCGTTTTGCCGGAGACAAGTCAATATGCACCCCGCCGCCCGGTCTGGCCGGTTTCGGTGCTGCGGCATGGCTAATCA
>CAZOTC010000386.1:0-2482 GCA_964582605.1 uncultured Geobacter sp.
AGGTGGAAGTAGCCGTCGATCTGCTTCAGGCTCTTGCGGATTGCTTCATCAAAGATCAGATAGGCCGACTTGCCGGTCTGCTGCAGGATTGCCTCAGAGGCCTTGTCGCGGGTGGTCAGTTCGTTCACAAAACGCTTGCCCTCGTGGTTGATCAGGATGGCGCCGTTACCACGCACCGCCTCGGTAATCAGAATCCGGCTACCGGCTGCCACGGTGGGGTGAATCTGGATCTCCTTCATATCTTTCAGCTCGGCACCGGCCTTGTTGCCCAGCTCCAGGCCGTCACCGGTGGCGCCGGGCTGGTTGGAGGTGGTCATCCCCTTGAATTCAGGACGGTAGAAGGCCACTTTGTCCGGGTTGGCGGAGAAACCACCGGCAGCCAGCACCACTGCCTTGGCCTTGATGGTGTAGCTGCCGCTGTGTTTGCCTTCCACCACCACACCGGTTACCCGGCCCTGCTTGTCTTCAATGATCTTGACCACTTTGCTGTTGACGCGGACATCGATCTTGCGATCGGCAGCGTTCTTGCGCAGCACATTGGCAATATGGGCACCCACGGCAGTGCCGCCGGTGGGACGATGGGTCCGGTAGACGCTGGCACCGGCCATCCGGCCCACGTCGCTGATATCAGCGCCGATGGAGGTCAGCCAGTCAACCGAGCCGGACGAGTTCTGGGCCAGAATCCTGACCAGCTCAGGATCATTGGTGTTTTTGCCACCCTTCATGGTGTCTTGATACATCAGTTCAACCGAGTCCTTGATCCCCTTGGCCTTCTGGAATTTGGTCTCGGCGGCGTTCATGCCGCCTGCGGCCAGCATGCTGTTGCCGCCGGTAATCGGCTGTTTTTCCAGCAGAATAACCTTTGCTCCGGCATCATGGGCCGTAATGGCGGCGGTCATGCCGGATGCCCCGGCACCGATCACCACCACATCGGTGGTTTCTGTCTTCCTGGCAGATTTCTTCAGTTTCAGCGGCACTGCTGCAGCAGCTCCGCCCGGAATCGGCATATCGTAGGTGTGGCACTTCAGGCAGTAGGCCTGTGAACGGCTGTGACCGCTGTGGCAGGTGGTACAGTTGATCTGCCCCAGATGGGATTTATGGGGGTTGATGTGGCCCTTGGCCTTGGCGCCCACGGCATCCAGGTCACCGTGACAGCCGATACAGCTCTGGTTGATCCCTTTTTCGCTGTCGTCAACCGTGATCTTCCTGGCGGTGCCATGACAGTCGGCACAGCCGATCTGTTTGACCTTGTGCAGTTCGGCCAACGCGGTTTTCCCTCCTTCAGCGGCCCGGAGTGTACCGGCGGGCAGCAGCAGGGTCGCAAACCCCAGCAACATGATCAATCGTCCAAACATCTGTTTCATGGTTGTTCTCCTCTCTTGGCGGTGATGCACGATACGAGGGCGGTCCGGCCGGATTCCGGTCAGACCGCCTGATGGTATGTACTGAAATGCTATCCCTGTTTCTCCGGTTGTCAACCGGGGTATCTGCTAAAATATGAAGCGCGAGATCATGTAGGCGATCACGGTGGAGACACTGACTCCCACCAGGCCGGGGATCATGAAGCTGTGGTTGAGCAGGTATTTGCCGATTCTGGTGGTGCCGGTGCGGTCCATGTTGATGGCGGCCAGGTCGCTGGGGTAGAAGGCAAAGAAGAAGTAGGCGTAGCTGGCCGGCATCAGACCCAGCAGCAGAGGAACCGGCAGGCCCAGTGCCAGACCCAGCGGCAGGGTGATGGCAAGGGTGGCGGCCTGGCTCTTGACAAAGGCGGAGATGCAGAAGGTGGCGATGGCAAAGGTCCAAGGGGCGGTCTTGACCATACTGCCGATGGTCTCAATCAGATAGCCCTTGTTGGCGGAGATGAAGGTGTCGCTCATCCAGGCGATACCGAAGATGGAAACCACGGCGATCATACCGGCGGTGAAGACGCTGGAGTGGGCGATATCCTTGGCCTTGACGTTGGCTGCGAACATGATGAAGGCACCGTAAGCCAGCATGACAAACTGTACCACCGTGGTCATGGCCACCGGCTTGCCTTTGTGGTCAAGGGGAAGCAGGTCCGGGAAACTGGCCAGAAGGATGATTGAGCCGACCCCGGCAAAGAACAGCAGCACTGACAGCTTGGCCGTGGCGGAGATCTTCTGGTCCAGGGTGGTGACGCTGGCATTCAGTGAGTTTCGGAAATCAGGGTCTTCCAGACGGGCCTGAAATTCAGCGTCTTTATCCAGGTCTTTGCCGCGGTTGAAGCTCCAGGCAGCCGCAGTCAGCACCCCCAGTACACCGGCCGGCATGGTAACCATAATGATATCCACCAGGGTGACCGGATAGCCGGCCTTGGCGGCAAAGCCCAGAAAAAAGGTCACGGCGGCAGCCACCGGACTGGCAGTGATCCCCATCTGGGAGGCCACGCTGGAGATGGCCATGGGACGCTCAGGCCGGATGCCGGTCTTCAAGGCCACGTCGGCGATGACCGGAAGCAGGG
>CAZOTC010000387.1:0-2473 GCA_964582605.1 uncultured Geobacter sp.
TGAGTGCGAGGGCTATCCGCCGCGGCGACAGTATGACAACCTGTCCGAAGAGGGTCATCCGCCCGTGAGGCGCAGATAGCCGGCCAAGACCGGTACCGTAATCCGTCTCTGCTGCTGTAACCGCATCCATAACGCCTATCCTTTTCAAGCCGGAACCGGCTGGGTCAGCCTGCCGGCGAACGTTCCCATTGTCTGCCCATATTCAGGCAGCTGCCGCTGCCTGGCGGTCGCTGCAACCTGCGGTTCGTCATATTTGAACTCATTCAGCTCGGCCTGCAGTTCCTGTGAAACTGCCGCCAGCCGCAGCGACTCCTCGGTAATGGCATCACTTGCACGCAGCGTCTCTCTCAGTACCGTATCAATCGCCAGAATATCGTTACTGATCTGACTGGAGGTGGCGGACAGCTCTTCGGTGGCGGTTGCAATCTGCTGCGTCATCCCCTGCAATCCGTCGACACTCTCAACAATGCCGGCCAGGGCGCCGCCTGCCTCTTCGGAAAAACGCATCCCCTTGCCGACCCGTGCCAGGCTCTGCTGCATCGCCGCAACCGCCCTGGCGGAGTCCCCCTGGATGCCGGACAGCTTTGCTCCGATTTCAACCGTCGCTGCTTCAGCCCTGCGGGAGAGGTTGCGTACTTCGTCTGCCACCACGGCAAAACCAAGGCCGTGCTCCCCGGCCCGGGCCGCCTCAATGGCGGCGTTCAGGGCCAGCAGGGTGGTCTGGTCGGCGATCTCCCGGATTGTCGACAGGATGTCGCCGATCTGCTGTGACCGTTCATGCAGGCCGGCAATGGTGGCCCGCGATTCCTCAACCGATTCTGCAATGGCCTGCACCTCTGCAATGGTCCGACCGACCACCTCGGCGCCGCTCTGGGCCGTCTGCTTGGCCATGTCGGCAGAAGCGGCAATCCTGGCAGTATGCTGTGCCACATCGGCCACGGTCTGGGACAGCTCACTTCCGGCTGCGGCAACCTGTCCGACCCTGTCGCTCTGCTCCCGCACCTGGCCGGTAATCAGGCTGACCGTGCCGGACAGCTCCTGCGAGGTGGTGGCCAGGGTCCCGGCCGTGCCAGCTATTGCTCCCACAATGCGCCTGAATGAGCCGATCAACCCGTTAAATGCGTTGATGGACCGGCCGATCTCATCATTGTGCTGAACCGTGACGCTGCGGCGCAGGTCACGGCTTTCTGCGATCTCCCCGATGGTTTTCTGCAACAGGCCAAGCGGTCTGCGGATAATCACGGCTACAAAACCGTTTAAGGTCAGTATCAGCAGACCGATGACCAGCGCCCCTCCCAGCATGATAGCGGTCCGCTTGCGGGAGGTGGCCTGCATGGCCTCGACAAAGCTCTGCTGTTCACTGGTGGTGGCTGAGACCTGGGCCTCACTCTGGCGGGCCTGCTCCAGGGTTATCTGCCTGACTTTGGCGACGGTTGCCTCCACCTGCCCCATACTGGCCAGCAGATTGCGCTGGGCGGCCACAATCCTGGCGATTGCACCTGAGGCCCGGCCGGTTCCGCTGCCGATCTGCTCAACAGCATCCCTGACCACGCCGCCGCTCTTGACCGACATCACTTCGGTTTCGGCCTGTTTCAGGCTCTTGCGGATTCTGGTCTGTGTAGCGCCGATCTCGGCCACCAGTTTGTCCAGCTCCTGAGGTGTGCTGCTGAGCATCACCATGCGTGCCTTGGTATCCAGTAACCGCAGGTCGACATGGATACTGTCCACCGCCTCAACCGCAGCCATGACCCGTTTGTTGATCTCCATATCGCTTTCAACACCGTTGCGGTAGTTCTGCACCTTGTCGGCCAGCGTGGCGTTCTCTGCAACGCCGGTAACGGCACCCCCCTTCAGGGCCTGCTCGATCTCTTTTGACAGCGACTGTGACCGGCGGGCCGCGGTACTGCGCAGACCGGAGATCAGATCGCGAATCCCTTCCAGTGATTTTTCCGCCACTTTAATGGCGCTGCTCAGGTTCGCCGCCTCAGCCTTGAACACCTCAATGCCGGCAAATTTATCCCTTACGGCTGCTGCCACCTGGCCTTCAAGTGATGCGAAGGCCGAAACATCAAGCTGGACCCCCTTCAACGCCTGGATCTCCTTACTGAGCTGGTCGAGTCTGGCACGCCGCTCCTGCATGGTTGTCGTCTGTTGCTGCAATGCAGCCGGACTGTCCAGCATACCGGTCTGCAGCAGATCACCGGAGAGTCGTTCGACCGTCTGCTGAAACTGCAGCATCTTGACCTGCAGCGGCGTAGAGCGGGTGGTCAGTTCCCTGATGTTCTCCTGAAAACCGGTGATGGTGAAGTATCCCAGCAGTACCACCGCTGCAAATCCTGCAAAGGTTACCAGGCTGTTTATCAATAGTTTCTGTCGAATGGTCATGTCGTGTTTCCTCCTGATGTTTGCGGAAAAGGCACCGTAGCAGCCTGCTGTTACATCGCGGTGACAGCCAGGCAAAATGTCTGTAGCA
>CAZOTC010000388.1:0-2443 GCA_964582605.1 uncultured Geobacter sp.
ACTCTTCACGATGCAGGGCGTCACGGCACATCAGCTCGGCAAACTCGAAGAAATCAGCTGTACGGCCGGCATTTTCAAGATCCTGGTTAAACTCGGCACCGGTACCGGAAACCTTAACGTTCTGCCAGAATTCCTCACGCAGGGCCGGAATCTTCTTGAGGTTGGTCTCAAGGGATTCCTTGGAACGGGCCATACCGCAGTTTTCCCACATCAAACCACCCAGCTCACGCATGTAGTGGGTGACTGTCTCCTTGCCGTTAATAGCAAGCAGCTTGCTGTTACGTGCCTTGATCTCTTCAACCGACTGCTTAAACTCCGGCAGATTTGCATCTGTACCGTACGGCTTAATTGAAGCCAGATAACCACCGATGGTGTACGGAATGACAAAGTAGCCGTCAGCCAGACCCTGCATCAAGGCCGATGCGCCCAAGCGGTTGGCACCATGCACCGAGAAGTTGGCCTCGCCCAGTACGAACAGGCCGGGGATGTTGCTCATCAGGTTGTAGTCAACCCACAGGCCGCCCATGGAGTAGTGCGGTGCCGGGTACATCCGCATCGGACGCTTGTAACCGTCCTCGTCGGTGATCTTCTCATACATCTCAAACAGGTTGCCGTAACGCTCCTTGATGGTATCAGCCCCTACCCGCTTGATGGCAGTGGAGAAGTCAAGGTAGACGCCGCGACCGCCGGGACCGACTCCGCGGCCATCATCGCACTGCTCTTTGGCAGCACGGGAGGCGATATCACGGGGGGCCAGGTTACCGAAGGAGGGGTACTTACGCTCCAGATAGTAGTCACGGTCCTCTTCAGCGATCTCGTTGGGGTGCTTGCCGCAATCTTCCTTCTTCTTGGGAGCCCAGCAGCGACCATCGTTCCGCAGCGACTCGGACATCAGGGTCAATTTTGACTGATAATCACCCGCTTGCGGGATGCAGGTCGGGTGAATCTGGGTGTAGCAGGGGTTTGCGAAGTAGGCACCCTTCTTGTGGGAAACCCACTGTGCAGTCACCGAACAGCCCATGGCGTTGGTAGAAAGGTAGAACACGTTGACATAGCCGCCGGTTGCCAGACAGACTGCATCAGCTGCGTAGCACTCGATCTCGCCGGTCACCAGGTTACGGCAGGTTATGCCGCGGGCAACGCCGTCAACCACCACCAGGTCCAGCATCTCACGACGGGTGTACATCTTTACGCCGCCGCTCTTGATCTGACGGGACAGGGCGGAGTAGGCACCCAGCAACAGTTGTTGACCGGTCTGACCACGGGCATAGAAGGTACGGGAAACCTGAGCACCGCCGAAGGAGCGGTTGTCCAGATAGCCGGCATAATCACGGGCAAAAGGAACGCCCTGGGCCACACACTGATCGATGATGTTGTTGGACACCTGAGCCAAGCGCCATACGTCCTGCTCACGGGCGCGGAAGTCACCGCCCTTGATCGTGTCATAAAAGAGACGATAAATTGAGTCACCATCGTTAGGGTAAGCTTTAGCGGCGTTAATACCACCCTGGGCAGCAATGGAGTGCGCACGACGTGGGCTATCCTGATAACAGAACGCCATAACGTTGTAGCCCAGTTCGGCCAGTGTGGCAGCGCCAGCGCCACCGGCAAGACCGGTACCCACCATGATAACCGTATACTTACGCTTGTTGGCCGGGTTGACCAGCTTCAGGTCGAAGCGGTGCTTATCCCAGCTCTGTTGAATCGGTCCGGTTGGACATTTGCCATCAAGAATCACGGTATCCCCCTTAACCTTTAATTATTCCGAGCAGAATTGAAAACGGTATGGATGCGAATCCCAGGAACAGCACCAGAGCAACGATCCTGCCGGTGGTGGTGATGGTGGGCAGGGTAGTATCGTTCGCCACACCAAAAGTCTGGAACAGGCTTTGAATGCCGTGGTACAGGTGCAGGAACAGCACCGCCATGGCAGCGGCATAGATGCCGGCACCGGCAAAACCGGAGAAGCTGGAGGCAACCATCGCAAAGACATTGAAGTGGCCGGATGCATCATTGACCAGCGTCAAGCCGGGAGTTACCCGCAGGGTGAAATGCAGGATGTGATACACGATAAAGGCCAGCAGCAGCAGACCGGTCCAGATCATGTTTTCACTTGCGAAGGTGGTCTTGCGGGTAGCCTTGACCGCATACTCGGAGGGACGTCCGCTGCGGTTTTCAATGGTCAGCTGAATGCCGTAGATCACATGGACCACGAAGAGTACCAGCAAAACCGCCCTGAAGGCGATGATGATGGGCAGCGGCATGCTGTGCAGGTGCTCGGCGTAAGCGTTGATACCGCTGGGGCCGACAAAAATGGAACTGTTGCCGAGAAGATGGACGATTGCGAACAGGACCATTGCCAATCCTGTTACCGCCATCACGATCTTCCTGCCGATGGATGTGTTCAGAAATTCCATAAACTCCCTTCCTTTATGATGTAGTG
>CAZOTC010000389.1:0-2433 GCA_964582605.1 uncultured Geobacter sp.
GATGGGGCCTGGGGTATGAGCCTGCATGAAATCAGCACCGCCGTAGAACACAATCTGCCAGTCATCGCCTGCGTCTTCAGAAACATGGCCTGGTGCGCCGAAAAGAAAAACCAGGTAGACTTTTACAATAACCGCTTCGTAGGATGTGATATCCCCACTCCCATCAGCTTTGTTCCGGTTGCCCATGCACTGGGTGCGAAAGGTATCAGAGTTGAAAAAGCATCTGATATTAACGACGCCTTTAAACAAGCGCTTGATTGGAGAAAACCGACTATCCTTGAATTCTGTGTAGACGGCACGCAGTTGGCTCCTCCCTTCCGTAAAGATGCACTGCAGTTACCTACCCGTTATCTGCCCAAGTATGATCATTTAGATAAAAAACACTTCTAAACTGCTGGAGTAGCGGTGGCAGTATAAAAAACTTTATTACTGCCACCAAACAAATTAAAAAAGTCACATGTTCTCGGAAAATTATATATGGAGGAAAATATAAGATGGATAAGCAAGAGATAATTAAAATCTTGGTAGATAAAGCAAGAGCTGCGCAAGCTTTGGTTGCAAATTATACCCAGGAGCAGATTGATGAAGTTTGCCAAGCTGTAGCCTGGCAGGTATATTGTGATGAAAATATTGCACTGTTAGCCAAGGCAGCTGTGGAAGAAACAAAAATGGGCGTCGTGGAAGACAAAATGAAGAAGCACAAAGGAAAAGTCATGGGCACCATGAAAGATCTGATGACGGGAAAAACAGTAGGTCTGATTGAAAAAGATGAAGCCAAGGGCATTTCCAAATACGCCAAGCCGATAGGTGTTGTAGGTGCTTTGACACCTGTAACCAATCCTACCGCTACACCATCTGCCAATGCCTTAAGCATTTTAAAGGGCAGAAATGCTGTGATCTTTGCGCCCCATCCCAGTGCTAAACACTGTACGAAGATGGCTGTAGATTTTATGCGCGCAGGATTGAAAAAGGTAGGTGCTCCAGAGGATCTGATCCAGATTATCGAAGAACCTTCCATTGAATTGACGAATGAGTTAATGCAGCAGGTTGATTTGGTGGTTGCCACCGGCGGAGGCCCCATGGTTAAAGCAGCATACTCCAGTGGAACTCCTGCCTATGGAGTTGGACCCGGTAATTCTGTACAGATCATTGCCGAAGATGCCGATGTAGTTGATGCGGCAGCAAAAATAGCCATGAGCAAGTCATTTGATAATGCTACTTCATGTTCATCGGAAAACTCCATCATTGTGCACGTGGACATTTATGATCAGTTAATTGCAGAATTAACAAAGAACAACGGATATCTCTGCAACGATGAGGAAAAGAAAAAGTTAGAGGCTTGGATGTGGGTACCTAATAAAAAGGGCCATGTAGGATTGAACCCCAAGATTATTGCCAGAGCAGCTACAAAAATTGCCTCAGATGCAGGTTTACAAGTTCCGGATGATGTCAAGATGCTCATGGTGGAAGGCGAACTGCCTGTTGTAAATGATCATTTCGCGGACGAGAAGCTTTCCCCGGTTTTGGCCATTTGGAAGTATACAGATTTTGAAGAAGGCTTTCAGATTCTTAAAGATCTGACAGATAATGCAGGAAGAGGTCACTCCTGCGGCATTCACTCTTTCAATCAAGAATATATAGAAGCTCTCGGGCAAAGAATGCTCACCAGCAGAATCATGGTCAGACAACCTCAGGCCCAGTCAAATGGCGGTAATCTCGCTAACGGTATGCCATCAACGCCAACCATGGGCTGCGGCACCTGGGGAGGAAATATTACCACCGAAAACATTCATTATAAACACTTTATTAATGTTACCTGGGTTTCTGAACCTATCACCCCTGTAAAGCTGACTGATGAAGATGTTTGGGGAAAACTTTGGGAAAAGTACGGTAAATAGCAAGGAGGCTGCGAGATGAAACTGTTTGAATATCAAGCCAAAGAACTGTTCAAAGAACAAGGTATCGCAGTTCCGGAAAGCGTTCTGATAGAAAACATCAGCGAATTGGACCAGGCCTTACACCAAATAGGCGTGCCCTGTGTACTGAAAGCACAGGTTTTACATGGCGGCCGCGGCAAGGCAGGTTTGGTTAAATTCGTGACCAATGCTGAAGATGCCAAGACAGAAGCAAAACGGATCATTGATATCACCAACAAAAAACTTCTGGTAGAAGCTGCCGTTGATTTTGAAAAAGAGCTCTACCTGTCCTTAACCGTGGATCCGGTGTCCGGTACCGGCATGATCATGGCATGTATGGAAGGAGGAATGGATATAGAAGATATTGCCCGCCACACACCGGAAAAAATTATCAGAGAAAGTTTTGATATTGTTAGCGGGTTAATGCCTTTTCAAGCGACTGATCTAATGTACACCCTTGGATTTACCGGCGGTCTGGTAAAAGCGGTCAGCCTCAACGGCAGGGATTTTTCGGCTT
>CAZOTC010000390.1:0-2431 GCA_964582605.1 uncultured Geobacter sp.
CCTCTGTGCCGATGATGAACTTCTTGACCGGGCTCTGGGTGCAGTAGAAGTACATACCGCTGGTGGAACAGACGTGGTCGGCCAGAGCTGATACCTCTGGAGCACATTCGGGGTGGCAGACAAACTGGGCATCAGGGTGGGCCGCCTGCATCTCCTGCACCTTGGCGGCGGTCAGTCGCTCATGGGTAGGGCAGTAACCATCCCAGAAGATGAACTCCTTTTCCGGCAGCTGTTTGGCTATCCAGCGCCCCAGGTTACGGTCCGGGGCAAAGATCAGCTTTTTGTCGCTCAAGGAACGAACCACTGACACTGCGTTAGCCGAGGTGCAGCAGATGTCCGACTCTGCCTTGACCGCCGCAGTTGAATTGACATAGGTCACCACCGGCACTCCGGGGTGTTGAGCCTTAAGCGCCTGCAGGCCGCTGACATCTACCATGTCGGCCATCGGGCATCCGGCATCGGCACGGGGCAGCAGTACCGTCTTCTGAGGAGACAGAATCGCGGCAGACTCTGCCATAAAGTGTACGCCGCAGAAGACAATCACCTCTGCATCGGTCTTGGCCGCTTCCATGGAGAGCTGCAACGAATCACCGGTAATATCGGCAATCGCCTGTACCTCGTCCCGCATATAGTTGTGGGCCAGAAGAACGGCATGACGTTCTTTTAGCAG
Organism: uncultured Geobacter sp.; assembly: GCA_964582605.1. GTDB lineage: Bacteria > Desulfobacterota > Desulfuromonadia > Geobacterales > Pseudopelobacteraceae > Trichlorobacter. The sequence continues at coordinate 671 of CAZOTC010000390.1, forward strand.
GTGCCGAATCTCGGCCTGGATTTCAGTAGTAGTCATCTTCCCCCCATGACGTGCCTGGTTACTTTTCACGCTGCTTTCATATCATTTTACGGCTGCAGTGTCCAGTTACCACCGGCAACACCGGCCATGGTAGTTCACAAGCGCTCTCACTATCCATTGGATTGGCTGGATCTGAACGCCATAGGGTTGACAGCTTCAAAGATGGTGCTACAGTTTGAATCAGACAGGAACTACCTATGCAATCCCTTTGGTTTCAGTTGGACTTGTTTGATTGCCGTCATTGAAAGGAGTCTTACTATTATGAGAAGAAGACAGCCATTCGCACGGATTACGGCCTGCCTCATCCTGGTTTTTTCGATCATGCTGGTAACAGGTTTCAGCTCAACCGTATTGGCAAAGATGTATATCCATCTGAACAATGGCGAGATCGTCACGTTGCCTTACAGTCGATCCGATGTGCTCAAAATTACCTACAGCGGAAGCAAGGGTACCAGTGTGCCCCCCTTGAGTCATAGTGATGTCGCAGAACCTGATTACGGTGAAGCGCGAACTGTCCGTACAGGAAGGGTAACACTCACGTCCCACAACTATCCGAACCATGCCATCCGTCACCGCGGCTTTATGGGAGAGCTTACGGAAATCCGCACTGAGCTTGATCAACAAGATGCAACCTTCAAGATAGTACGAGGACTTGCGGATCCTGCAGCCATCTCGTTTGAATCGGTCAATTATCCCGGCTATTACCTGCGTCACCAGGGATACCGGATCAAGCTGCACAAAAATGATGGTAGCGGGCTATTCCAGGCGGATGCTACGTTTAAAAGAGTACCCGGCCTGGCTGATCCGACCAAGTACTCTTTTCAATCAGTCAACTACCCAACTCATTACATCCGCCATCGAGGATTCATGCTGTATATCGAACAAGGCAACGGCGATCTCTATCAGAACGATTGCACCTTTACGATCGGGCCTCCTGCCTGGCGAAAGTAGCTTGCCCTTTCTCCAGATGGAGAAGCATGACATTTGCCAGGTAGGCCGAATACACGGTGCACGCTGCACGAAGAGCAGCGCTTGAGACATACCGTGCGAGTCAGGTGAAGGAGCGGGTACCGCACAAGGCAGCAGGCGGTCTCCGTAGTAGTTTTGCAAGAGGCTTGGATTATTACTTATCGGTCTTTGTTGATCATGGCATAACGTCTGGAGCTTCTCGCTGTTTCAGCCGTTTTGACAGGGCCGGCTGCGAGATCCCCAGCAGACGGGCGGCAATGGTCTGGTTGCCGTTGCTGCGCTGCATCGCCTCGCTGACCAGCAGTTCAGCCGCCTCACTGAAGGTGGGCAGCCGTTCGCAGCAGAGAAACGGATTGCGTCGCTCCGGGGAGGGGGCTGCCGTTGCAGCGGACCGGGGGCCGATGGCGCTTATAAAGCGCTCCATGGAGAGTACGCCGCCGCCATGCAGGCTGACTGCATCGTAGACCAGCGCCTTCAGCTCCCGCACGTTGCCGGGAAAGGAGTAGGTGGCCAGCAGCTGGGACAGTTCCCGCGGGGCGGTGGGCTTTTTCTTGCCCAGGGCCCGGGCCGCCTCAGCCAGAAAGTGTTCCAGCAGCAGCGGGATATCGCAGCGCCGGTCCCGCAGGGCGGGTATCCGCACCTGATGGGTCTTCAGGCGGTAGTAAAGGTCACGCCGGAACTGGCCGGAGGCCTCTTTGGCCGCCAGATCGGCATGGGTGGCCACGATCACCCGGGCCCGCAACCGCTTGGGCC
>CAZOTC010000391.1:0-2430 GCA_964582605.1 uncultured Geobacter sp.
AAATCAAACGTGCTGACCGTTACGCCAACAGCCTGTCGGTAGTCTTTCTCGATCTTGATAATTTTAAAGCAGTTAATGATACCTACGGTCATCTGGTGGGCAGCGATCTGTTGAAGGAGTTGGGGACCTTGCTGAAGAAGTCGGTGCGTGAAGTTGATGTGGTGATCCGTTACGGTGGTGATGAGTATACCATCATACTGGTGGAAACCGGTCCTGATATCGCCTTTCAGGTAGCAGAGCGTATCCGACGTTCGATTGAAAATCATGCCTTTTTATCCCGGGATGGATATCAGCTTCATTTAACCGCAAGTCTGGGATTTGCCTGTTATCCTTCAGATACAGCCGGGGTTGATGAACTGCTTGCCATGGCTGACAAGGCCATGTATGCCGGCAAGGCTGCCGGTAAAAACTGTGTCTACCGTGTTGCCGGCCCTATGGCCGGTGATGGCGGAAGAGTGACAAGGAGCACCACGAAATGAGTATTACCGGTATCAAGGGTTTTAATGATCTGTTACCTGCGGAGTCAGGGCTGTGGCAGTTTATCGAACAGACCGCGCGTTCTGTTTTTTCACGGTACGGTTTTCATGAAATACGGGTTCCTCTAGTTGAAAAGACCGAGCTGTTCTGCCGATCGATCGGTGACACAACGGATATCGTTGAAAAAGAGATGTATACTTTTACGGATAAGGGGGGCTCCAGCCTGACCCTGCGTCCGGAAGGAACCGCCAGTGTGATGCGGGCCCTGATTGAGCATAAGCTGTACGCCCTGGACAGCATCAACAAGCTCTACTACATGGGGCCGATGTTTCGCCATGAACGCCCCCAGAAGGGACGTTACCGTCAGTTTCACCAGATTGGTGCTGAAGTCACCGGGGCTTCTGATCCGCTGGTGGATGCTCAGGTGCTGCTGATGGTCAGCAGGCTGTTTCGTGAGTTGGGACTGACGGAGCCCCGTCTGCAGATTAACTCCCTGGGCTGTCCGGTCTGTCGCCCTGTTTATCGCGAGGCTCTGGTGGCCTTTCTGAATCAGCGCCAGGATGCACTGTGCGAGGACTGCCGTCGTCGCCAAACCACCAATCCGCTGCGGGCGCTGGATTGCAAGGTGCCGGGCTGTGTTGAGGCAACCCAGGGGGCGCCGGCCATGCTGGAGCATCTCTGTGCTGATTGCAATCAGCACTTTGCAAAGGTGCAGGAGTACCTGAGCGCTGCAGAGGTTCCATACAGTCTCAATCCTCGTATGGTGCGCGGTCTTGATTACTATACCCGTACTACCTTTGAGCTGGTAACCGGGCTTTTGGGGGCGCAGTCAGCTGTTGCAGCCGGTGGGCGTTATGACGGTCTGGTTGAACAGTTGGGTGGTCCGGCTGTGCCGGGAATCGGCTTTGCCCTCGGCGTAGAGCGGGTTGCGTTGCTGTTGGGGGATCGCTGCTTTGAGCAGGTACCTGATCTGTTCATTGCCGTGATGGGAGACGCCGCCAGAACGGCCGGCTTTAAACTGATGGCTGCCCTGCAGGATCGCGGCCTGTGGGTGGAGACCGATGCCGAAGGCAAGAGCCTCAAGAGCCAGATGCGGCGGTCGGACAAGCTTAAAGCACGCTACTCTGTTGTGATAGGCGAAACGGAACTGGAAAACGGAACGATAACCCTGAAGACAATGGCTGACGGGCAGCAGCAACAGGTCAGTCTTGATCCGGAACAGCTTGCAGCAGCAATCACAGGAGGTGCATGAGCATGAACTATCCGGTCTGGTATGTTCCTGAGTTTGGTGGTGGATTGTTGATCGCTCTGGTGGCGATTGTGCATGTCTTTGTATCCCACTTTGCCGTGGGGGGCGGACTCTACCTGGTGATGGCCGAGCGTAAGGCAATCCGTGAAAAGAATGCTGCTATCATGGCCTTTGTGAAGAAACACACCAAGTTCTTCATGCTGCTGACCATGGTTTTTGGCGGCATGACCGGCGTGGCGATCTGGTTCGTGATCTCCTTGATCCATCCGGCAGCCACTTCGCTCTTGATCCACACCTTTGTGTTCGGCTGGGCAACGGAATGGGTCTTTTTCCTGGTCGAAATAGTGGCGCTGTTTGTCTACTTTTATACCTTTGACAAGATGGATGATCGCACCCACCAGACCATCGGATGGATCTATTTTGGTGCGGCCTGGATGAGTCTGTTCCTGATCAACGGAATCATCGACTTCATGCTTACCCCCGGGGCCTGGCTGAGCAATAATGATTTCTGGTCCGGATTCTTTAATCCAACCTTCTGGCCGTCCCTGTTTTTCCGCAGCTTCATGAGCTTCATGCTGGCCGGCTGTTACGGCTTTCTGACCGCAACCTTTCTTGAAGATGAGACCACCCGCCACCGGATGATCCGCTACTCCGGCATCTGGGCGCTGGTTTCGCTGATTCTCTCCATACCGACCGGCTGGTGG
>CAZOTC010000392.1:0-2420 GCA_964582605.1 uncultured Geobacter sp.
TCGCCGATGTTTTCCCAGTTGATGGTGATTCCGCATTTTTGCAGTTTTTCCGCCACGTTGACAATATTGCGGATCTCGTAGGTCAATTCGCCGGTTCCGGCAGGTACAAGCTGTACACGCATGATTCAGTCTCTCCTTATCAAGGTATGCATCAAAAATAAAAACAGCCGCAGGCTGCGTGCCTACGGCTGTTCGGTCTGGTTATCAACTAGCGGGCGATCAGCAGGCAGCAGTAAACTCCGCGGCTGACATGGCCGCGGCGGTGGTAGCTCGTGCTGCTGTGATGAAGGCGTTCAGATTCATGGTCGGGCAGACATACCATAGCGGATGGCGGCGCGTCAATCTCTTTATTTGCTGCCGGTTATATCAAAACCGATCAGCAGGCGCCCGTCACTGTCACGCCAGCGGATCCAGCCGGCGCTGTTCTGATCCAGCAGGACATAGGCCCAATCTCCCTGTGCAAGAATGATCTTCATCGGCTGTTTGATTGTCAGCGGCAAACCGTTCGTTGCTCCGGGAGTGGGTTGTATCTGCATCATTTTCTTTGGGCTGTTGCGCAGGAACAGGACCATTCGGCCCTTCAGAAACTGCTCCCAGGGCTGGTACTGCCAGCGCCGCTCCGGCTGTATCCAACCGGTTCTGCCGGCGTCATCATACTCGATCTCAAGCCAGTCCGACTTGCGGGCGGTTACCAGTAGTCTGGTCCCCTCTGCAGATCCGAAGAGCCAGCTGTTCAACTCCTTTATCCTGGTGAACTCCAGTTTGCAACAGCGGGCAATACCGGGATCGTCGTAGAGCTGCAGGGATTCAGGAGGCGCTGTAGAAGAAAGCTGCAGTACACCGATACCGCTGTAAGGCCGCATCTTGGGGGCGGCCGGGGCAGCGACAGGGAACCATGCCAGCAGCAGGAAAAAGATCAGGAACTGAAGCGGGCGCATAATGCTTCAAGGTAGGTTGCAGCGTCATCGTCACTGTCGTCCGGTGCCCAGAGTGCCTTTTCCGGCTCTGTAAAAGGCAGATAAGGGCCGGCCTTGGCCTCAAAGAAGAGGGTGCCGCTTGTCAGGCTGACCGCAGTATGAAAAATGCCGTGGGGGATGGTAATGACGGCCTGATCAGTACCGGCTTGCAGCAGAGCGGTTTCTGTGACGTTGCCTGCAGCGTCGAAGCAGATTACCCCCAGGCGCCCGCGTAACAGCACAAAGGTCTCATCCTTTTCCGGATCAAGGTGGCAGTGAGGGCGGATGTAGGAATTCGGTTCAATGGCGTTCAGCAGTCGGTGACAGGCAGACTCGTTGGCTGGATGAAAGTTATGATTCATTCTCAGGCGGGGAGACGCCTTGGCTTTTTCAGTCAGTTGGTCCAACAGAGCACTGTCTACCCTGATCATTTCGGCATCTCTACCAATGCAAACTGGTTTCCGTCCGGATCAGCCACCACCGCCATCTTGCCCCAGGGGGATTCTTCCAGCGGTTCGATAAAGGTGGCACCACCGCCGCGAAGCCGTTCGCAGGTCTTGTCTATCCCCTGTACGGTCAGGGTAATGCCGGTGTGGCGCCCCACCAGTGCTTTGGCATCATCCTGTAGCGCCAGTGCAACTCCCAGAGTGGTCTTGGCACCGGGGAAAAACTCCATCATCATCTGGCTCTCCCCTGCCAACGGCAGACCCAGCAGATCAACATAGAAGGTCTTGGCCCTGTTCAGATCAGTCACAAACAGCACGATATTTTTCATGGAAACGGACATGGGGCTACCTCTGTGAAAGTCTGTGGACTGCATCAACCATGTATTTGGCATTTTCAGGCGGCACCGTAGGCAGAATGCCGTGGCCAAGGTTAAAGATATGCCCCGGGCGACCGGCGTTTTCATCCAGCACTCGCTGTACCTCCCGCTCAATCACGTCATGGGGGGCGTAGAGGGTGGTCGGATCAAGGTTGCCCTGCACCGCCATCTCCGGCCCCAGGATGTCACGGGCTGTCCCTAGGTTAATGTGCCAATCCAGCCCCATCACATTACCGCCCGCCTTTTGCACAACCGGCAGCATGGTACCGGAGCCTTTGACGAAATGGATAACCGGTGTCTCTGTACGGTTCAGGCCGTTGATCAGTTTGGTCGTGTAGGGTAATACGTAGCGCTCATAATCGGTGGGAGAAAGGACACCTCCCCAGGTGTCAAAGATCTGGATCGCCTGAGCACCAGCCTTGATCTGGGCGTTGAGGTATTCCATATCCATCATGGTTACCTTATCCATCAGGGCGTGGTACACCTCGGGTGCTGCATACATCATCCGCTTGATGGTGGCCCAGTCTTTGGAGCCTTTGCCTTCCACCATGTAGCAGGCCAGCGTAAACGGCGCACCGCCAAAACCGATCAGCGGCACCTTCCCTTCCAGCTCTCGCCTCAGGATCTTGATCGCTTCCATG
>CAZOTC010000393.1:0-2386 GCA_964582605.1 uncultured Geobacter sp.
GACTGCATCAGGAGGATTTCTGCCAGGCTCTGGGGATTTTGCCTGAATTCAAGTATGAGGCAGAGGGGGGGGCGTCGCTGGCGGCATGCTGCAACCTGCTGCGCCATGCCAGCGTCAGGGCGGGAAAGGATCTGCTCTCCCTGTTGAACTGGGTGATCTTCAACTACCTGATCGGCAACTGCGATGCCCATGGCAAGAACATCTCACTGCTGCTGCTTCCGGAAGGCCCGATGCTGGCACCGTTCTATGATCTGATCTCCACCAGGGTCTATGCCCATTACGGACTGACGTCCGGCCTGGCGATGCAGATCGGCGGTGTCAGTGATCCGGATGCGCTCCGGAAAGAACAGTGGGAGCAGTTTGCCGAGGAGGTCGGCATCAAGCCCCGTCTGGTGCTGAGCCGCATTGCCGATCTGGCAAAAAGGATTGAAGATGCCCGCTTGCAGCTCTTCAAGGGAGGTTTTGCCCCCTACAGGTGCGATGCCCTGTACCGTTTGATGGAATGTATCGGGGGGCAAACTGAGAGAGCGCTGCGTGCGATACGGTAGCCAATTACATGATGCTGCCAAGACGACTGGTGTAAGGTTACAGAACGCAGTGCCTTGCTCAATCTTGTGGTCTGTAAATGAATAATTATGACCCTTTAATACCAATACGGATATACGGGTAAAAGAATGGGTATTATGAATAACAAGAGTCCACAGGTGCAGCCACACACGCGCCATGCTAACCAATCAATGCATGAGCAGGATCGCCTGATTGCCGAGTTCATGGGGCATGTACCGGACAGCAGGATTGCCGCCTACAGCGAAAGCGAACTGAACGGTATCTTCCAGCTGCCCGAAGGGAAGGCAATCCCCGCAGCCTGGCGCGATTCAGCGCTTGAGCAGATCAAGTCCCACTACACCAGGGCCTCCTCTCTGGCTGCCATAAACCAGATGAACTACCAGCGCACAGGCACCTACGCCTACTACATAGCCACCGCCTCCGTAGCGTTCATGGCAATCGCCGTCGTCTTCGGCGGACACTTCCCCATTGTTGCCACCATCTGCTATGTCTGCGAACTCTCAGCGCTGATCTTCCTGTACAAGATGATCCACAAGAGCCACGAAAATCTGGTGCACAGCAAATGGCTGGGGGCACGGGCACTGGCGGAACGCCTCCGCTCCACCTTCTTCTTCCTTGCCTGCGGGATGCATCCGGGAAAATGCACCGGGGATGAAGAGGACGGCGACGATTGGGTAAGCAGGGTCATTAGCGATATACGGAATCAGGCCGTAATACTACCGACAAGCGACCCGCCGCCAGCTTCCGTGCTGGACCGGTTCATCCGGGCAGCATGGCTGCGCGACCAGATCGCTTACCATGAGCGCAAGAGCTCAAACTGCACAGCGATCAACAGCCGGCTCAAGTCGTGGGCGCTGCGGCTTTTCGGTGCAGCGATCGGCATCTCCGGGCTGCACCTGCTGGTTTCTCTGCTGGGATTTGCCGGCCATCACCCCCATGGTGTGATGCTTAAGGTTGAAGAACTGCTGACTGTTGTTGCCGTAACCCTGCCCGCAGCTGCGGCGGCGGTCGGCGGCTACCGGATACTGCTCGAATACTCCCGGATAGCCGACAGGAGCTACGCCATGTCGGCAAGACTGAAGCGGCTTGACGCCGCCATCCCGGAGGCAGGCAGCCAGGAAGAGCTGCAGCGTCTGCTGATCAGGTGCGAGGATGTGATGCTGTCAGAATCCCGCGACTGGTTCAGCCTGATGTCCCACGCCGACCTTGAGCGGATCGCCTGAAGGGGCGAAAACCTTCCCGAAACATTTCATATCCCGCTACTACGGCACAAAAGGAGTACACCGATGATGAAGATACTGGCAGCCCTGATCCTGGCCATCACCCTGCCTGCCCAGCAGACCTTTGCAGAGAAGATCGGCGAGGTGAGCACGGAATTCATGCTGATGGGGCCGAACAGCAAGATCGTAGTGGAGGCGTTCGACGACCCCCTGGTGCCGGGCGTCACCTGCCATATCAGCTATCCCACCAAGGGGGGCGTCAAAGGCGCCCTGGGAATGGCGGAGGAGCGGTCGGAATCATCCATTGCCTGCCGCCAGGTGGGGCCGGTCAGCGTGCCGCCAAACCTGAAAGATGGCGAGGAGGTTTTTGCAAAGGGGCGCTCCCTGCTGTTCAAGAAGCTGCATGTAATCCGGTTCTGGGACAAAAAGCGCAATGTTCTGATCTATCTGTCGTTTACTGACAAGCTGGTGGATGGCTCGCCCAAGCATAGCCTCTCCAGTGTGCCGGTCATGCCGTGGGGGCGGTGAATTCCCCAAAACAACTCGGTTTGAAAAACGTTTCCGTTGCTTGCAAACACTGTATCGGATGCTACAGTTTG
>CAZOTC010000394.1:0-2384 GCA_964582605.1 uncultured Geobacter sp.
TACGAGTATAGTTACACGAATTTATCCGTAAGTTTGTTGGAAAGGATTACTGCCGGTATGAGCAGAAAAATGTTGATAAACGTACTCCATCCCGAGGAGGCCCGGGTCGCGATTGTGCAGGATGGCCGCTTGATCGAGCTTAATATTGAAATCAGTGGTAAGGAACAGACTAAAGGCAACATCTATAAAGGGGTTGTCGTGCGGGTTGAACCAGGCCTGCAGGCGGCCTTTGTTGATATTGGGCAGAAAAAGCCGGGCTTTATACAGATGGGTGATCTTCACCCTGAGAGTTGGCAATGGCGTGAGGATATTCCTGAGGCTGAGCGCAAGCGGCGTCCGCGTATTCAGGAGGTCCTGCGTAGAGGCCAGGAGCTTATCGTTCAGGTAGAAAAAGATGCTCGTGATATGAAAGGTGCCGCTCTCACCAGTTATCTCTCGTTGCCTGGACGTTATATGGTGCTGATGCCCGGTGATGCAGCTGCCGGGATCTCGCGCAAGATTGAGGATAATGCAATCCGTAAGGAGTTGAAGACGCTGGTTGCAGAACTGCAGGTTCCCGAGGGGTATGGTTATATCGTTCGGACTGAAGCGGTTGGCAGGACTCTTGAAGAACTGAAGAAGGATCTGGATTATCTGATTGGTGTTTACGATCGTATCAAACAACAAGCAGCAGCTATTAAAGGTGCTGGTGAGGTGTACCAGGATGCCGGCGTTATCCTGCGTACCATTCGGGACTATTTCTCAGATGATATTGATGAAGTTCTGGTTGACGACAAGGCTGCCTGCAAACAGGCGATTGACTTCTTCAAGGAGATCATGCCTGGCTGTGAGAACCGGGTCAAGTTGCACAAGGAGAAGCGACCGATTTTTTCCAAATATCAGCTTGAAGAGCAGATTGATCAGCTATATGAGAAAAAAGTGCCGCTTCCTTCCGGGGGATCGCTGGTTATTGAGCCGACGGAGGCACTGGTTTCCATTGATGTCAACTCCGGCAAGTCCAGCGGTGAGCGTGGTGTGGAGGACACTGCCTTTAAGACCAATCTTGAGGCAGCTGCCGAGGTGGCACGTCAACTGCGGTTGCGTGACCTGGGCGGTCTGGTGGTAATCGATTTTATCGACATGCGTGACAATAAGCATAACAAGGAAGTGGAGCGCACTCTGAAGGACGCGCTCAAGATGGACAAGGCCAGGGTGAACCTCGGTCGAATATCACAGTTTGGGATGATGGAGATGTCCCGACAGCGGATAGCCAAGAATATTAACGACGCAATCCATCTTGAGTGTCCGCACTGTGAGGGACGCGGGAGAGTTAAGTCGGTGGAGGCGATGGCGGTATCGTTTCTGCGCAAGGTGCATGCAGCTGCGGCCAAGGGGCAGATAGCTGAGGTTCGTGGCGGTTTGCCGCTTGAAGTTGCCTATTTTTTGCTTAACCGTAAAAAACGTGAGCTGGCTCAGATTGAGAATGATTATGAAATTGTTGTTACCATCAAGGGAAAACCGTCTTTTCTGTTGAATCAGCTTGAGCTTGAGACGGTTCGCAGGGAAAAACAGCGTGATGACGTACCGGAGTCTGATGTGCGTCCGCTTTCGGCTCCTGTTGATGATGCTATTCCGGCAGAGGTTTCAGTAGCTGAAGAAGTGACACCTGAAGCTGAGCTGGTGACCGACCTAGGCACCAAAAAACGTCGTAAACGCAAGCGCAAGAAAAAGAGTGGGGATCGACCGAGTGTTGCTGTTGAGCAGACAGAGCAGGTTACAGACTCTTCCATCGCTGAGATTGAGATCGAGGCAGAGGTTGAAGTTGTTGTGAGCGAGCAAGTGGAAGAACAAAAGGAACAGGCAGCTAAGAAGCGTCGTCGCACACGTTCCAGAAAGAAACCGGCTTTGGCACCTGACAATGAGCTACAGGCTGTTGTGCTGGAGTCAGGAGTAGTTGACAGCAGCATCATGCCGTCACCAGTGACAGAGCCTGAGTATCAGGAGCCGGCTCCCGTTGCCAGGAAACCTCGCCCAAAGAGGGCTGCAGTAAATAAAGAGCTGGTCGCTGTTGATGATGTCATTAGAGAAAATCTATCCAGTAACACGGATGGTGTGTCTGCGGAAGAGGAGAAGCCGGTTGCCGTGAAACGTAAAACTGCAACCAGAAAAAAAGCCGTAACTGACCAAACAGAGGTTGCAGCTGGTCCTGAAGAGATTCTGGCGGCACCTAAACCCCGTAAACGTGCGGCTTCCCGTGCAAAAAAGAGCGCCGCTACCGAAGACAAAGAATAGCTTGACGCTATTAGCACTCTGGGCTACTTTCTCCAGTTACACCCGTTGTACGGAATGCGTCTGAAAGGTGAGTTGAGGCAATGGAAGAATTAAGTGAATTACTGTTGCAACGT
>CAZOTC010000395.1:0-2348 GCA_964582605.1 uncultured Geobacter sp.
CGCGTCCATGCGAGCACGGGTACTCTGAATGTTATACAATGAATTTTGCATGGTTATGTTTGGTGTTATTCGCATAGCTATACCCCTGTCTAGCGCACCATCCCCAGCAGGACATCCATCATATCCCCGGCGGTGGTAATAAGCTTTGCTGAAGCCTGATACGAACGCTGGTATTTCATAAGGTCAGCCAGCTCCTCATCCAATGAGACACCGGAATTGGACTCTCTCAGGTTTGTCAGTTGTTTCATAAAAGCCGCATCCTGCAGCTCAACAGCTTTTGCCGATTGCACATCAATACCTATCTGAGCAACCAACCCGTTATAATAATTATTGAACGTCGCTGTTCCACCAGCCATTACAGGCGCGTCAACCAACTGAGCCAGTGCGACTGCATTTGCATTATCACCAACGGCAGTTGCACTTTTTGACGCAGCAATCAAGGTAGGGTCTGAAATGACTACCTGTATGGTTCCGGCGGTCACCCCTGCGGCAAGAAACAGATCACCACCAGGATTTCCATTCCGGTCATAGGCGCCACCAGGAGAAGTCGCATTGTTGTGCAGGGTGTTAACGGTGCTCACAAGCTTAGCAGCTAGCGAATTTACCTGCCCGAGATAATCAGGGATAGTGGTGTCACGCATCTGCATCAGTGCGCCAAGACTGCCGGTTACCGGCGCTACTGTTGTCGTAGCGCCACCACCGGCTGGCGTAATCTGCACCATACTGCGTGGTGTTGTGCCATCCGGCAATGTTCCGCTTGTTGTAACGCTTAGTGAGCCGGCTTGCGAGCCGGTCACCAACGCATAGGTTCCGGTTGTGTCAGTGTATGCTATGTCAGTGCTTCCATCACTGTTTTCCGTGTAGGTTACCGCCAATTTTTCAGACAGCTGCCGTATCAGATAATCGCGCTGGTCCCTCATTTCATTTGCATTGCCGCTGGCAAGCTCTGTTAACTTAATCTGGCCATTAAGCTGGGCAACATGAGAAAGTGTACTGTTAATATCATCCACAGTGGGAGAAACCGCTTCATTTTGGATCTTTATAGCGTCATTGAGCGTACGCGAAACATAATGAAACTGATCAGTCATAATCTGGGCGCTACTGAGTATAGCTCTGCGTTCAGTATTACCCGTCGGATTTGTTGTCAGATCTTGCCAGGCAGCAAAAAAACCGGAAATAGACGTTCCCAATCCGTCCTGCGCAATTTCATTAAAAATTGGCTCAACCTGTTTTAATACTTCTGATTTTTTTGAATCATAACCGGATGTTGTACTTGCATTAACCAGCTGTTTCTGTAATAGCGCGTCATAATAGCGTTCAACAGCGGAAACCTGCACCCCGGACCCCATCGGGAAACCGTTGCTAGTCGTTGGCGGGGCAGTCTCCAGTACGATACGCTGGCGAGAGTAGCCGGGAGTATTGACATTGGCGATATTCTCACTGACCACCTCGGAAGCAATCTGGTAAATCCTCATCCCGGTCTTGCCTATTTCAAAGGCTGCACTGAGTCCCATGCTACGCCTCCTTGCTCACCATAACAGCCCCGGCCTGCGTGTTGCCCAGGTACGTGCCCCGCACACCGTAGGTGTTTGAGGTATTGAGTATCCGCAGAATATAGGCCAGGGAATCGTTTACCACCCCCAGGAATCGTTCCAGCATACCACGATTCTGATTGGCCAGCACAGAGACCGACGATCCAATCTGCTTGGCGTTCAGTTGCAGCGGCTCCAGCTGGGCCTTCATTGTTGGTGGCATCTTTTCGATAAGTTCACTAAGCGTCACCGCAGCAGGCACGCCTAGTCTGTTGGCGGTTTCAGCCATGACAGCACGCAAGGTTTCAGCTGTCGATCGCTGACGGCTGATCAACTGCTCTTTCTGTATGTTCAGCGTTTCCATCACATCGGTATCCAGTGCGGCAATCGCCTTTTGTTCATCCTGTAACGTCTGTTGCAGCTGTTGCAGGAGCCGTACCTGTTCAGACAATATCTCGGTCAAACGGTTTGCTGTTGCCATATCACTACTCCTCACCTGCCGTTGCAGCTATCTTCTTCTGGGTCGGAACGGCATATCGTTTCAACAACTCTTTTTCAACCATCGACGCGAGGCTGTTTGGACCACCCCGTTTTGACGCTGCTGCAGCATATTCCTGATCAAGCATGTAACGGTAGGTTTCCTCTGCTTTACCGCCACCAGTAAGTTTATCTTCAGCAACGGTCTCACGCATTGACTTCAGCATCATGCCGGTAAACAGTGCCTCAAAATCCTGGGATATCTTTTTCAGCTGTTTACGCTTGGCATCGGTCAGCTGTTCTCCACGAACGTTTGCACGTGCCCCAAGCTGCTCAGCC
>CAZOTC010000396.1:0-2343 GCA_964582605.1 uncultured Geobacter sp.
GACGACAGCTCAAAAAACACTCCGTATATATTAAATAATAAATACTATCTATTATATAATGCAAAGGCCGTTAAACGCTGCCGTAATCAATGGATGTCGGCTGTCCCGTGTTGACAGCTCTGTGACCGCTAGTGGCCAGGAGATTGCCAGCGCAGGATCCAGAGGTGACAGCCCCGCCTCTGCAGATGGGGTGTAGGGTGCGGAGTGGCAATATAACAACTCAGCATTATCCGTCAATGTTTGAAAACCGTGAGCGAACCCTTCAGGAATCAACAGAGCGCATCGATTTTCTGCTGAAAGTTTCGCCCCGTACCACTTCAGAAAAGTTGGAGAATCAGCCCGAAGATCAACTGCTACATCAAAAACCTCTCCCTTCAGGCAGCTTACCAGCTTCATCTCGGCGTACGGGGGCTGTTGGAAATGCATCCCCCGAATAGTACCGGCCTTGGCGGTAAAGGTATGGTTCAATTGAGCTATTGGTCTGTCCCATCCCGCAGCAGCCAACTCTTCAGCACAGAATAGCCGCGAGAGAAAGCCGCGATTGTCCCCCAGACACTGACGTTCAATGACCTTAAGACCAGAGAGTGGTGTATCGGTTATGGTAAAACGATTCACTGTCGTAATTGGAGCGCTAAAAGATTGTATAACTGCTTATCAAAAGTCAGTAATTCCAAACCATTGACAAGTGCATGTGCTGCTATAATGGCATCTGGTAATCGCAATTTAGAAGTACGACGTAATCGGATAGCAACATCTTCTACATCTGCAGAAATCGGAAGATGCATTAAGCCAGATAATTTTTGATTAATCAGCAGCACTTCTTCCTGCGTTATGCCTGGGTACCCCAGAAGTTCCATACGCGTTACAGAATTGTACGCACATTGACAGGATTCAATTTGACGCCCCCGGATCAAATCATATGAATCCTGACCGGTTTTAAGTAGATCAAGGATAAAATTGGTATCCAGGAGATACTTAATCCCACTCACGGCGCATTTTCCCCTGAATTTCTAATGGGTTGCCCGCAAATGTAACCGAATTTTCCAAGCCTCCCCTCAGCTCTAAAAGAGAACCACCACCCAGCGATTGGTGAAGGGCTGTTTTTTGTCTTAAAAATTCGGCAAAATCAATCAGCTCCGCCAAAGCTGGTGGGGGAAGTTGGCTCCCAACCTCTAGCAGTCGTTCGGACATTGTCATGACGTGCATCTCCTACGTTTGATATGTTTCAGGACACGTTACAACTATACGCCTCAATATCCTCCAGACACAACGCCTTTGCATCCTCCCCTGCAGCCAGCCGTCGGTACCAGCTCATTGTGCGGTTAACGGCTTCAACCAACCCTAAGCGGGGGGTTACACCCAGCAAGGTTCGCGCCTTGGCTATCTCCAGTGCCAGCCAGCCGGCCTCATGCGGCCCTTCGCTGCCGTCACCCCAGATAACCTCCCCTTTGCCGTAGGTTCCCCTGGCCAGCTCGACAACGGTCCGTACAGAAGCTGCTTCAGAGGTTTCCGGCCCAAAGTTGTAGGAGCCTGCCAGCGCAGGATTGTCCCACAATTTCTCCGCAAGAGACAGATAACCTGCCAGTGGCTCCAAAACATGCTGCCAGGGCCGGACAGCCTCCGGACGACGTACCTCCAACGGTTGTCCAGACTGCCAGGCACGCACGGCATCAGGAATCAGGCGGTCTTCAGACCAGTCACCGCCACCAATCACATTGCCCGCACGAACCGTAGCAACTGCAACTCCCTGCTCGTACAGAAAGGCATCGCGGTAGCTTGCTACAATCAGCTCAGAGGCTGCCTTGCTGGCACTATACGGGTCATGCCCCCCCAGGTGGTCATCTTCCCGATAAGGATAAGGATGTTCATGATTCCGGTATACCTTGTCGGTGGTTACCACTACCGCGACACGCACGGAAAGGACGTTCCTGAGGGCATCCAACAAGTTTGCCGTCCCCATCACGTTAGTATTAATCGTACCCAGGGGGTCGCGATAACTTGCCCGCACCAGTGGCTGGGCAGCCAGATGAAATACTATTTCGGGTTGAGCGGCCTGGACGATGGAGTTCAGGGCAAAGGCGTCGCGGATATCTTGAAAGTGGTTGAAACGTTGAAAGGCTGAAGAGTTAAAGTCAAGCAGGCTGAAGAGGCTTGGCGTTGTGGCTGGGGGCAGGGCAATCCCGGTAACCTGGGCGCCAAGCTGTTGTAGCCAGAGGGTCAGCCAACTGCCCTTGAAGCCGGTATGACCGGTGATCAGTACTTTTTTCCCGTGGAAAAAAGTACTCGTTGACGGTTTATAATTGATGGTTGATTTCATAGGACTATCCACCGCCTTCACCACAC
>CAZOTC010000397.1:0-2321 GCA_964582605.1 uncultured Geobacter sp.
CCCTGATCCACGATCCCGACCTCTTGATCCTGGATGAACCCACCACCGGTGTTGACCCCCTCTCGCGTCGCCAGTTTTGGGAGCTGATTGAGCGGATCAGGACCGGTCGGCCCGGCATGTGTGTGCTGGTCGCCACCGCCTATATGGAGGAGGCAGCCCGGTTTGACTGGCTGGTCGCCATGAATGCCGGCCAGGTGCTGGCTACCGGCACTCCGCAGGGATTATTGGCACAGGCTGACGCCGCAACCCTGGAGGAAGCCTTCATTAATCTGTTGCCCCGAGAGCAACGCGATCGGTACCAACCGGTGGTCATACCTCCTCGTGAGGTGGATGCCAGTGACGTGACCGCCATTGAGGCCCATGCTCTGACCATGCGTTTCGGTGACTTTGTTGCAGTTGACCAGGTCAGCTTCCGGATCGGCCAGGGGGAGATCTTCGGCTTCCTGGGCTCGAATGGCTGCGGCAAGACCACCACCATGAAAATGTTGACCGGACTGCTGCAGGCCAGCGCAGGTGAAGCCTGGCTCTTTGGCCGTCCGGTGGACTCCCGTGACATTGAGACACGTCGCCGGGTTGGTTACATGACCCAGTCCTTCTCGCTTTACAGCGAACTGACGGTGCGGCAGAATCTGGTTCTGCACGCACGTCTCTTCAGTATGCCGGAAGCAGAGATCCCTGCCCGTGTTATCGGGATGGCGGAGCGCTTCGGGCTGAATCAGGTGATGGAGAGTTTGCCCGATGCCCTGCCGCTGGGGCAGCGCCAACGCCTTTCGCTGGCGGTGGCCATGATTCATGGCCCGGAGATGTTGATCCTCGATGAACCAACCTCGGGGGTTGATCCCGTGGCCCGGGACTCCTTCTGGCAGATCATGGTCGACCTTGCCCGTCAGGACAAGGTCACCATCTTTATCTCGACCCACTTCATGAACGAGGCGGAACGCTGCGACCGGATCTCACTGATGCATGCAGGCCGGGTGCTGGTCAGTGACACACCGGCGGCGCTGAGGGCGGCTCGCGGTGCAGACACGTTGGAAGAGGCGTTTATCGGCTACCTGAAAGAGGCCATTGATACGGTAATACCTGCCTCCACTGAAGCCGTTGCCGGACCACTCGATGCTTCTCTTGCCTTCAATCATTCTCAGTCCGGTATTACAACAGCCCAATCAGGCTTCTTCAGTCTGCAGCGTCTGTTCAGTTATGCCCGGCGTGAGGCGCTGGAGCTCATGCGTGATCCGATCCGACTGACCCTGGCCCTGCTGGGGAACGTGATCCTGATGTTTGTGATGGGCTACGGCATTACCATGGATGTGGAGAACCTGACCTTTGCCGTGCTCGACCGGGATCAGACGCCGATCAGTCGTGATTATCTGCTCAACCTTGCCGGTTCACGCTACTTCAGTGAGCGGCCGGCCCTTAAGGATTATGCTGATCTGGATCGCCGCATGCGTGCCGGTGAAATCGCCCTGGCAATTGAAATCCCGCCCGGTTTTTCCCGCGATCTGCAGCGGGGCTCACTGGTTGCTGTCGGTGCCTGGATTGACGGTGCCATGCCGCAACGGGCTGAAACAATCCGAGGTTATGTGCAGGGGATGCATGCCCAGTGGTTGACGTCCCTGGCCCGGGAAAAGCAGGGCGCATCGGCCACGGCCTCCGCAGCTGAGATCGAGATCCGCTATCGCTACAATCCTGATGTCAAGAGCTTGGTGGCAATGGTGCCGGCAGTCATTCCGCTCCTTTTGATGCTGATTCCGGCCATGTTGAGCGCTCTTTCAGTGGTGCGTGAAAAGGAGTTGGGCTCGATTGTCAATCTCTATGTCACCCCGGTGACCCGGCTGGAGTTTCTGCTGGGCAAACAACTCCCCTACCTGACACTGGCCATGCTGAGCTTTCTGATGCTGACCCTGCAGGCGATTTTTATCTTCGGGGTGCCGTTGAAAGGCAGTTTTGCAGCCCTGACGGCTGGAGCATTTTTGTACGTGGTTGTGGCAACCGCCTTTGGTCTGGTAATTTCAAGCTTTATGCGCAGCCAGATCGCTGCCCTGTTCGGCACCGCTATTCTGACCCTCCTGCCGGCGGTGCAGTTCTCTGGCCTGACTCATCCGGTTTCCTCGCTGGAAGGTGCCGGGGCCGCAATCGGCAGCGTTTATCCGACAGCCTACTTTCTGATTATCGCCCGTGGTGCGTTTTCCAAGGGACTCGGCTTTGCTGATCTCCAAGCATCATTTGTGCCCCTGTTGCTGGCAGTGCCTCTTCTGCTGGCCCTGGCCACGGCCCTGCTCAGGAAACAGGAACGCTGAATGCGTGCCGCCAATATCCTGCAC
>CAZOTC010000398.1:0-2320 GCA_964582605.1 uncultured Geobacter sp.
GTATTTCCTCGCAACCGCTGCGGGAAGTGCCTCTGGCAGGTTCGCCGGCAATAGACCTGGCAGAAAGCGGCAGCCACTCACCGGCATCAATGGTGCTCGCATAACTGACCGGTTTGCCAGTTTGTGCGAAATTACGCAGACAGGCAAGGGTTTCCTTACTGAAACCGGACTGATATCCCGGAATCAGAGCGGGAGTAAACCCCATATGTCCATGAAATGTCCAGCCGACCAACAGACAGAGACCGCCGGCCAGCCAGCCCCTGGCAATCCTTCGGCCGTACCCGGCAGCAGGCGGTAGTACAAACCCCACAAAACAAATCATCTGCAGCAGAGGCGCAAAGACAGCCAATCGCCAAGGGAACTGCAACAGGGAAAATGGGTAGAACCGCCAAAACAGCTGGCTGGCCGGCGTGATCAGAAACAGCGTGACCAGATAAGCCAGACCCGCACCAAAAATAAACGGCTGTTTGCGACCATACCACCAGCCGGCCAGTGCAAAAGCCGCAAACGGCGCCCCCACTAATTCTTTAGAACCCTCCCCCCCTAACAGGCTCCCAAACAGCAGCTGCTGCAGAACGATCGTATTTTTCCAGGCGACAAATCCATCAAGCACAGCCGCCACATTGACATACGGTTTCATCAACATAACGGTCAGCCAATAGGGGGAGCTCAAAGCCACCCCCAAAGCCACCGCTCCCGCCAGCTCCCCCCATGCCGCAAAAGATCTTGCAGACGCCCCCTTTACCAGGCAGACCGTACCCATGAACAAAAGCAGCAGCGGCAAAAACATCAGGGCAACAGGGTGGCAGTAACACAGACAGGCCGTGGAAAGCGTCAGACCCAACCAGTTGAAAAGGCGCAGCCGGATAAGGCCCCCCTCTGCCGCACGGCAGAACTGCAGCAGGAAATAGACCGGCCAGGGCATAAGCTCCAGCGCCATCCATTCACTCAGGTCACCCCGCAAAAACAGATTGGCATGTACATACGGTGCAATCTGAAACAGCAGAACCAGCAGCAGGGCATAGCCCGGAGAGGTAAAACAACGGGCCAGCAGATAGACGCCATACCCGCCTAGGAGCGCAATGATGCTCAACGTCAGCAACTGGCGCATAAAAAGCGACTCAGCCAGCAGCGAAGTTGCCGCATTGAGAAAAAAATAGCCCGGTTGATAGAAGACAAACTCGGGATACCCGAACCCGCCGTTCATTTCAGGCAGCCAGCGAGGGTACCAGTTGCCTGCGGTCATGGCGTCACGGAACCAGTCTGAAAGAAGCAGGTAGCGGTATCCCTCATGAGTGGCAGGTAGGCGCCGGTCAAGCCAGTTGGGGATCAACGGAAAGAGGCAGGCCATCACAAGCAGCAAAATCTGCCCAAGACCGATCATCAAACGCCTGGCCCTCACCGCCCTGCACCGCCACTATCAGCCAGAGAAAGGGTTGTACCATGTATGGCAAGCCGATGTTTCTCTCCCGCCGGAACGAAGGTGCGTGCAGGGGTGTAGGCAATCCACCCCTCCGGTGCGTCATAGCGGAAAGCGTAGCGACCGTCCGGCGGATTTTCCATACGCAGCGCACCTTGAGGGGGCAGTGGCTGTCGCCCGTAGTTGGGCAACATGGTGTAGTTACCCTTTGTATATGGTCCCAGCTGCCATCGCATCGTCTTTGTGGCTCCGTCAAACGCCATCTCCACCGACAAAGGGACAGGGCGTACCTTTGCTCGCCATTGATCAAGCATCTGCGGCACCAGTGTGGTTATATCCTCCATTTTCTGCGATGTGCGGTCATAACGCAAAATACGGCGTCCGGCTCGGGAGAGCCGGTACAGGTCAATCTCGTCGGATACCAAGGCTGGAAACGGGGTGGTACGCCCCAATGCCTGTTTGAGATCCACAATCCCGGAGATGTACCAGACTGCCACAACGGGGGTCAGGTAGATGATATCATGGCTACCGGCCGAGACAAGCGTCTTTCCTTGCACAGACTGTTCTTGTATCCACGGGGTCTGGATAGCCCGCACCTGCCTTGTATGAAACCAGGCGGAGATGATCAGCGCCGTCATCACCACAAGACTGAAAATACGGACAGAGGACCCGCGTACGGTAGCAGCAAGACCTGAAAGTATGGCTGTCCCCAAGGCAAATGCTGCCCAGAAAGCAATAAAATAACGATCCGAACCGCCACCTATACCGGGGTGACGTGCCAGTGGGATCAAAGGCGCCAGCAG
Organism: uncultured Geobacter sp.; assembly: GCA_964582605.1. Classification (GTDB taxonomy): domain Bacteria; phylum Desulfobacterota; class Desulfuromonadia; order Geobacterales; family Pseudopelobacteraceae; genus Trichlorobacter. Next base: position 2,224 of record CAZOTC010000398.1, read on the forward strand.
CACTACCGGCAGGCTGGCCATCAACAGATATGTCCGGCCGGCTATCAGCTGCTTTATCGCCAATAGCCCGACCATAAACCCCAGGCCTGACAGGCCT
>CAZOTC010000399.1:0-2319 GCA_964582605.1 uncultured Geobacter sp.
GGGGGGGAGCTGGTGGCCAGCATTCCCAACGTGCGTCACTGGTCTGTGCTGCGTGGCCTGCTGGAGGGGCACTGGCAGTACTGTGTTGCCGGAATATTGGACAGGACTCACCTCCGCTTCTTCACGCTTGAAGGGGTTGGCCAGCTCTTTCATGTAGCAGGATTTGAACTGGTTGAGTTGTATGGCAAGGATCTGGAGGTTGATTGCTCGCCATCTCAGGCTTTGGTAGACGCCCTTGCCGCTGCCGGACTGGATGTCTCAACACTTAAGGAGAACAGCCAGCACTACCAGTATCTGGCAAAAGGAAAGCCTGCTGGCAGAACGGCCAAGGTGTCAGCAGGCCAGGAGTCAAGCCGTGTGCCGGAGGCTCCGCTGGTTTCAATGGTAATGCTTACCTGGAACCAGCTGGAATATACCAAAAACTGCCTTGCAAGCATCCAGCGCACGGTCAGGCTACCCTTTGAGCTGATTGTTGTGGATAACGGATCTGCAGACGGCACAGTGGACTGGATGAGGCAGCAGGCCGCACTGGACAGCCGGATCAGGCTGGTTGAAAACAGTGAAAACCGCGGGTTTGCCGCCGGCAATAATCAGGGGATCGAGCTTGCCAGTGGCAGATATGTCCTGTTGATCAATAATGACCTCCTGTTTTTTGACCAATGGCTCGAAGGTATGCTGGAACTGTTTGAGCGTTACCCGGATGCCGGTATTGTGGGCCCTATGACCGATCATGCCAGCGGTCAGCAGGTGGTAGCGGAGGCTGCCGGGCTCTCTGCTGAAGAACTGGCAGTCTTTGCAAAGAGTTTTAGGGAACGCTGGCGTGGGAGGGTGATACACTGCCGCAGGGTAGTCGGCTTCTGTATGCTGTTCAGGCGTGAACTGATGGAGCAGATCGGTCTGCTGGATGAAGCGTTCGGTTCTGGCAATTATGAGGACGATGACTTCTGTCTGCGGGCTGAACTGGCAGGCTACCGCAACCTGCTTGCCGGAGATATCTTTGTTCACCATGCCGGCGGGGCAAGTTTCAGCGGTAACAGCCTTGACCGTGAGGCGGCGAACCTTCGTAACCGAAGGATATTCACCAAGAAATGGAATCCTGCTGCTCTTAACGAACACGCGCTGCGTCGCTGGCTTGGTCTGTCTGCGCTGGAAGAGGCTGAGCGGATGGCCTTGCGTGGCAAGATTGACCAGGCCTCAGATCTGATAGTCAGCCGCAGCATTGCGCTGAACCCTGACTGGCCTGAACCTTATTTCAGGCTGTGCCGATTACTTACAACCGCAGGCCGGTTACCTGAGGCTCTGGCTGTAATCGGAGAGCTCCCGGAAGGGACTGATCCGATCCGCAGGGGTGAGCTTGAGGTTGCTGTACTGGTGGCTCTTGGTGATAAATCAGCTCAACAGCTGGTTGAGCGGCTGCTTGCAGAACAACCTGAAAACAGCAGTGCGCTTTGCGCCCGTGGGGTGCTAGCTCACCGTGCCTCAAATCTGCAACTGGCAGAGGTCTCCTTCAGGCATGCTCTGTCAGTCGACACCTCAAATGCAGAGGCCGCGGCCGCACTAGGTTTGATCCTCTGGGCTGCCGACGATATCAGTGGGGCTGTAGACCTGTTCATGCGGGCTGCAATGCTGCAGCCATGCAACAGCCGCCTGCTCTCTCTGGCTTTTGAGGCCGCCCGCAGCACTGGAGCGTGGGAGCGGCTTCATCTCATTTTGGCAGAAGGGGTCAGACTCTATCCGGACAGTCTGGCAACCAGTACAATGTTGATTGATCTCTGTGAACAGACCGGTCGGACAGAAGAAGCAGTCAGGCATCTGGGGCTCATGTTGGCAAGGTTCGGTATTGATGACGCTCTGATCGGGCGAGCCATTGAACTGCGTAAGCAGCTAAAACCCAGGCCGATTATTGCAGATGACGACGGTTCGGTTTCTCTCTGCATGATAGTAAAAAATGAAGAGCGCAACCTTGCCCGCTGCCTGACCAGCGCAATGCCGGTGGTGGATCAACTGGTTGTTGTTGACACCGGTTCAACAGATCGTACCGTGATGCTGGCAGAGGCGTTCGGGGCCCATCTGCTGCATCATGCCTGGAATAACGACTACGCAGCTGCCCGCAATGCCGCTATTGATGCCGCAACCGGTGCATGGATACTGGTGCTTGATGCTGATGAGGCTCTTGCAGAGCGTGACTACCCGCTGCTGCGGGAGGCGATGCAGCACGACAGAAAGGTTGCCTGGCAGGTATTAACCCGAAACTATACCGAAAATACTTCTTCGCAGGGCTGGGAGCTGAATGACGGGCGTTACCCGCTAGAACAGGCG
>CAZOTC010000400.1:0-2314 GCA_964582605.1 uncultured Geobacter sp.
CAACCAGGAAGATGCACCTGACCAAAAAGCCGTCAGGTGATCTCCCGGCCCGTTGGACATAAAGGAAATGAATGCATAACAAACCAAGAAAACCTTTAATCGCGGGGATTTTGAGCCTGATTCAGCCGGGACTTGGCCAAGTTTATAACGGAGAAATTCGCAAGGCTATTCTCATCTACATCATTCCGATATTTCTCATTCCAGGAATGATATTGTGCCTAAACAGCGAGTTTATTCGAGTGTTTCTTGTGAGTTATGCCGTGCTTGGCTCGGCTTATTATGCGCTGGTGTTCATCGATTCAGTGAAAACCGCAAGACAGTTAAGCAATATTTACACCCCAAAAAAATACAACAAGTTGATTGCTTACATCGGAATCAGCGTATTGGTTGTGATAGTGAGTCAATCAATAGGACTAGGAGCCTGTCGGACTTGATCTCAGGCCACCTTTTTTCTGTAGTTCACTGTTGCTGAAAAAATCGTGTTTCTTGCAGCCCTCCGCTGGTCCCCGAAGTTGTGCTGGTTGCGGCAAGGGCACGCAAAGCTTTTTTGGGTTATTTCTGGTTGTTTTCTGCTCTTTCTCAATCCTATCTGGTCAAGGCATGCAGTTTTTTGATGTTGTAGGCCATACAGACAAGATGCCATTCGCTCTTTACTGCATTGTAGCCCCTCAACATGAAGTTCCTGAAGCCCATGGCCGCCTTGATGATGCCAAAGACAGGTTCTGACGTCACTTTCCGTTGGGCATACACCTTCTTGCCGATCGGTGTCTGCAAGCGATGTTTCATTCTGGCAACTGAATCGGCATCGTCCGGTAGTGGTGGTGGTTCTTTGAAACGCTCTCCTAACGACAGGTTGTGTTGTTGCCGGTCAATGGCAATGTACGGCGTTATCTTTCTGTCTTCACTGGCGCTAACATTGTTTTCGCTGAAGTAACCACTGTCGGCTATCAATTCCGTTACCTTGCCAAGCTCTTTGGGCAGTGTCTCCAGACTTTCCAGAGTCGGCACCAGTTCCTGTTTGTCATTGGGATGCTGTGTGACGTGGGCCGCTACAATGAGCTTTGAAGCTGTGTCTACACCTGCCTGGGCGTTGTAGGCCTGCTCGAAACCGCCGCCCGAGGTCGGCATGATCCGAGACTCTTCATCAGTCAGATTGACCTGATCCCTGGCATTGGGACCTGGCGTGGGCGGCTTGGGGTGCTTTCCTTTGGCCTTCTTACCGGTTACCTGCTCTTTCTTGGCCCGCTCGGCAAGCTTTTGCTCATAGGCTGCCTGCTCACGGGTGTGACGGTCGGCGGCACGGCGTTCAATTTCGGCTTTGGCTGCGGCAATTGCGGCCAGACGTTTTTCCCGGCGTTCCAGTTCTTCAGGAATGTTCATGCCGTCAGGGATGTCGGCCCGGTCAGCAGCTTCAGCCTTCTTGAGCAATTCGGCAACTTCAGTCTTGATCTGCTTCTCCAGCTTGCAGGCATGGTCATAACTGAGTGCCTTGTGCTTGGAAGCATTTGCCTTGATCTTGCTGCCGTCCAGACTGACGCTCCCCAGTTTCAAGACGTCCAGCTGGTGGGCAATCAGCAGTATCTGGACAAACAACTCGTTCAGCTGCGGCAGAAAACGGCGCCGGAATGTGGCAATGGTGTCATGGTCCGGATGACTGTTTGCTGCAATGTACCGGAATGCCACAGAGTCGTAGGTGCTGCGTTCCAGTTTCCTGCTGGAAAATACGCCGGTGGCATAGCCATAGAACAAAAGGGCAACCAGCATCTGCGGATTGTATGGCTGTGAACCGCGACCGGCATAGGATGCTTTCAAAGAACTCAGGTCGAGCTGTTCTACAATCTCGACCACAAATCTGGCAAGGTGGCCTTCAGGCAACCAGTCCTGTAATGACGGCGGGAGCAGATACAGCGTCTCCCGATCAACTTCGATAAACCTTGGCTGCATGGCGACTCCAATATCCAAATCTATGATATTGCAGGCAAAATATACAGCAAACGACAGAAAAAGACAATGGGCAATCGATGCTAAAACGAACTATTTCAATGGGTTAATCAAGTCTGACAGACTCTGTTCTGGCTAAATGCCTTGATGAAAGTCCGACAGGCTCCTAGACAACCGTCAGTACCTTAGTCTGGCTCTGGCGGACAGCGATCCATGATATCAGGGTAAAAGAAAGCAGACCGGCCAGCACCCGCCCGGTGGCGGCATCACTTTCTTTGCCCAGCAGTGAGAGGTTGTTCAGGTCGGTCAATGACACCACTGCCAGGGAGAGGCTGAAGGTCAGCAGCAGGTAGACCAGCAGGATCTGTCCTTG
>CAZOTC010000401.1:0-2310 GCA_964582605.1 uncultured Geobacter sp.
GAAGTTTGGAACTTCTGCGGTAACCGAGCCGTGTTCCTTCATGGATGCCTCCCACACGGTTGTCGGCCTTGATATCGAAATCGCCCGGTATGTTGCCCAGAAACTCGACATGACCTTGGAAGTCGTTAACATGGACTTTGGTGCCATGATCCCGGCCTTAATGGCTGGTAAAGTGGATATGATCGGGGCCTGCATTACCATTACCGACGAGCGCGCCAAAAAGGTGTTGTTTTCTGAACCGTACTACGTCGGCGGCATTGCGGCATTGGTCAAGCAATAGGACTGCCTGATTACCGGATATGCTCATGCGCCGTACAAGAGGACTGCTATGCAAAGAACATTTCTCTATCTCTATCTGCTACCTACCGCACTGCTGCTCTGTCTGTCTGCCGGCAGCGCGCAGGCAGAACAGGAGAACCCGGTTTCTGTTGAACCGTCCTGGCAGATTGCCGTCAAACAGAAAACCCTCTTCAACAGCCACACCTCCTACGAGTTCGGCAATCCGTTACCGCCGTATCAGCAGCCTCTCAGCAGACTTGAGTTTCCGCTTGATTCGGTTTGGGGCGGCGTTGAAATTCGCAAGCATTTCTCTCGGGTCTCCATCGGCGCCGGTTTCCTCACCAGCTTTGCGGCACAGGAGACCGGCAGGTTCAAAGACAGCGACTGGGCTGACGACACCAACACCGCACGGCTGACCAACTATGGCGAGACATATTGCCGCCTGAATCCCAGCTATCAGGTGGAAGCTGATATTGACCTGCAGCTGGCTGATCTACTGCAACTACCCACTAGGTTTGAACTGCGCCCGCTGCTCGGATTCCGCTGGCAGCAGCTCTCTTTGGTAGCCCACGACGGTCTCCAGTACGACTACGACACCCCCGGCCTGCCACCTAACATCCAGGATCTTCCGGGTGACACCATCGGTTTTGAACAGAACTGGTACCAGTATTGTGCGGGAATCCGCCTCGGTTACGAGTGGCAGCGTCTGGCCTGGCTGCACCGCCTGAAGCTGCAGTCACAGCTGGACTGGAGCTATGTGGAGGGGGATAACCGCGATTATCATCTGCTGCGGTCGGGGAATCGGATTACTGAAGAGCAGACTAGCGGCAACGGTTGGCATGCATCGCTGGCTGTGTTGCTGGGAATCACCCGGAATTTCGATCTTGGCCTTGAGGCTGATTACCTGAAGCTTGAGACCACCGGCAGCCACACTCTGCGGGATGATTTTTTCCCTGCGGAAAGCTGGTCAACCGGGGTCAAGGTCTGGTCTGAACAGTACAGTATAACAATGAAGGCGCAGTTCCGTTTTTAAACAGATTACAGCGCCATGCCGGGCGCACGCAAAAAATGTCACCCCAAAGGGTGCCGATGCCAAAATCTTTGGTACAGTATGTACTAGCCGTTTTTACCCCACGCAAACCGGTCCCCCCCTGAGACTGGGCAGTGCAGCAGTATCGCACCACCTTCATAGAGCTACGAGGCACCATGTTTTCCTGTACACGCCGCACCTTTCTGAAAAACAGCGCCCTGACCGGCGCTTCATTGCTGCTACCCGGCCTGTTGGGTGGCTGCGCCCTGACTCGCACAAACGCTGTCAAAACACTGCCGGCAGACCTAAACAGCTGGCCGCTGGAGCGCAAGATCGCCCAGATGCTGTTGCTGGGATTTCCTGGCGAGAGCCTGGAGCCGGATAGCCCGATTGATCAAGCAATTCGTCACTACGGTGCCGGTGGTGTGGTACTGTTTGACAACAACATTGATCTGGGGGTTACCGAGCGCAACATAACCAGCCCGACGCAGCTAAAAAAGTTGATGGAGGGGCTGCAGAACGCATCAGAAACCCCGCTTTTTATTGCTGTTGATCAGGAAGGAGGCGTGGTAGCGAGATTAAAGGAACGTTACGGCTTTCCTGCCACCGTATCGGCCAAATACCTGGGGCAGCAAAACAGCCTGGAGCTGACCCGCGCGGCAAGCGACAGTCTTGCAGCAACCCTTGCGGAGTACGGTTTCAACCTGAACCTGGCACCGGTAGTTGATCTGGCAACAAACCCGGACAATCCGGTAATTGCCTTTAAAGAACGCAGCTTTTCTGCTGATCCGGCCCTGGTAACGGCCCATGCCGCCGAGTTCATCAAAAGCCACCACCGTCACCAGATCCTGACCTGCCTGAAGCACTTCCCCGGCCATGGCAGTTCCCGCGACGACTCACATCTTGGTCTGGTGGATGTAACCCGTTACTGGCATGAAAACGAGCTGCTCCCCTACCGGAACCTGATCAACCAGGGGCTGTGCGATATGGTAATGACCGCC
>CAZOTC010000402.1:0-2304 GCA_964582605.1 uncultured Geobacter sp.
GCATCCGGTCTTCAGATATCCCTTTTGACTCGAGATAATTGTAGCTGTTCTTGGCGCCTGATTTGCCACGGGGGCAGACCACCACAACCGGATCTTTTGAGGTCTTGATAACGGCAAGGGCTTTGTCCAGGCGAGCCTTTTCTTCATCGGTCTTGGCAGGAAAAGCATTGGTTTCAATGGAGCCGGGCAGGTGTTGTTTCTCAAAATCAGCCGCAGGCTGGATATCCACCAGAATCACCGGCTTCTTTTTGTCCAGCAGTTCCTTCAGTTCCTGGGGTTCAATGTAGTTGGCTGCAAGGGCAGCGGTGGCTGATATCAGGGTGAGGGCCAGTGAAAGTACGATCTTCCTGAACATGGTACATCTCCTTTTGCATGCAAAAATTTGAATGTTGTAGATACCAAGAAGGTGCTTGCCTGGCAAATAGATAATCTGGTAGAAAAACGTTACAGGTTATCGAATTATTCGATGGAGGTTTGCTATGTCGTATCTGGCGAAATTACTGGTAGTCCTGTTCTCTCTGTATGCACTTACCGGTTGCAGTATCCACTCCTACGCCCCCACGATTACGCTTGAAGAGTACCCCTTCCGGCACAATGAGTTTGATTACCACTATGCCTGGAAAACCGGTGCAACGAACAAAGGGTTCGTCGTGGAAGGCTTTTTGAAAAACGTCCGGTATGCCTACATCAGTGAGCTGCTGTTGACCGTAAAACTGCTCGATAAAGCCGGAAAGGTACGTGCAGAGGCATCAGACTTCCCTATGCCCCAGCAGAGCCAGACCGGAGACCCCTGCAATTTCAAAGTGCTGTTTAAAACCGTGCAGCCGGCTGACGGTGATGTTCTGTTGTTTGATATTTGCTATACCGGCGATGATGGACAGGACAGCGGCTTTACCTGGAGGAGCAGTTTCAAGGCCGATGCCCGGACCGGAACGGTTATCGCCCCGTATACTGAAAAACGGGGATCGCGCTTCTGACATAATGCCACTGCTTTAACAGTCTGGAGAACCCATGACCCTGAAACAGCTTGAAGTCTTTCTGGCCGTTGCCGATACCCGCAGTTTTTCAAAAGGCGGGGAGGCGGTCAGCCTGGCCCAGTCCACAGCCAGCCAGCATATACGGGCCCTCGAAGATGAACTGGGCGTGCGTCTGTTTGACCGGTCAGCCACCCAGGTCAGTCTGACCGAGGCAGGCCGGTTGTTTTACGACCATGCAACGCGGATATCCCGCCAATGCAGCGAAGCGCAAGACGCTATCAGACGTTTTCAGGGGCTGGAACAGGCAACCTTGCGGGTTGGGGCCAGTACGATTCCGGCAGCCTGTCTGATTCCGGATCTGTTGGGGGTTTTTGGCGCTGCCTGGCCCGGTGTCAGGCTTGAACTGCAGCAGGGGGATACCCGTGAGGTAACCCGCCTGCTGCAGGATGACTTGATTGAGCTGGCAGTAATGGGAGGATGCCCGGCAGACGAACTGATCAGTTCGTGCGAGGTCATGACCGAGCGGATTGTGCTGATTGCACAACCGGGCAAGGTTCAGTGCAGGCTTCTGACTCTGGAGCAGTTGCCGGACCTGCCGCTTGTTGTGCGTGAACCCGGCTCAGGCACCCGTCAGGCTACTGATGCGGCGCTGCAGAAGGCAGGCCTTGACCCACGCAGTCTGAAAGTTGTGGCCCAACTGGGAAGTAGTGAGGCGGTGCGGCGTGCGGTGCTTGGCGGGGCAGGGGCTGCGTTTATTTCAACCCTGGCCGTGGGGCCGGAACTGGCAGATGGGTCGCTGATCGAAATTACGGTTGAAGGGCTTGAAATCAAACGCAGTTTTTATATGGCCTGGCGCAGAGGATGCAGCCTTTCCCCGGCAGCTGAGGCGTTTATCAAGATGGTTACCCTGCCGTGCATGCAGCATGCTGACACCACTCACTTAAACGGCACATTGTCTGTATGATCGACCAAGACCTCACAGGCATACCAAGTGGTGACTGAATTTTATCATAAACAGTACGGAAATTTATTGACAAGTAAGGGGGAAACAAAATAGTGATGTAAACGCGACATGCAAACACAGTTTTAAGAAGGAGAACCGGACAATCATGGAAACGTTCACCTTTCTCCGTAAGCGCAGCCTCTCGGTATTCGGTAAAATATTCGGTATCGGGCTGGTCTGTGTACTGACTTTTACCCTCTTTATCATCCTCTATCTGATTCCCGCCTATCGACAATCAATGCTTGAAGACCGCAAGGCCGACAGTCGCTTGTTGGCGGCTACGGTGCAAACGGTACTCGACCAGGCGCTTGCACAGGTAAAACG
>CAZOTC010000403.1:0-2290 GCA_964582605.1 uncultured Geobacter sp.
CGGCAGCTGGCTGTTGCAGCCAAGACCGTTTCGGTACTGCTGCCTCGGCGCACCTGCCTGGGTGAACCGGTTGCCCCGTCAGCCACCCTGGATTTCATTGCCGGCAGGCTTGGCACCGTATCTGAAGCACTCATTCTGGAGCTTGAGACCTCCCGGGGGATGCAGGCGGCCCGCAACCTTGCGGTTGCCCCTGCAGCACCAGCTGTACCTCCCCGCAACATCAGCTCCCCTGACCTGTCACTGGGGCTGGATCTGATTGCCCGTAACCGCAAACCTGACGGAACCCTGCGCCAGGAATCACCCAGCTCACTTGAGACAATGATGGTCTCACCCCTGGCCTGGCTGCTGGACCGACTGCACCTGGAAGCACAGGACTGGGCTCCTGAAGAGCTGGACATCATGGCCAAGGGCACCCTGGCCCATGATGTCTTTGAACACCTGCTGCCGCCGGGCCAGCCCTTGCCTGATCCTGCCGTGGCCCTGCCCCGGGTGCGGGAACTATTGCTGGACGCCATCAGCCGGATCAAACCATTCCTGATGGCACGGGAATGGAAGGTTGAGCGGGAACACCTGGCAGCCGAGATCGAGCAGGCTGCAGCAGGATGGCTGCGCTTTCTCCATGACGTCCATGCAGAGGTGCTGGGTTGCGAGGTCAACCTTGAAGGGATACTTGAAGATCTGCCGGTGCGGGGCAGTACTGACCAGCTGCTGCGGCTGCCCGGCAACCGGCTCTATGTGGTGGATTACAAGAAACAGGCCGGCAAGACCAGACGGGAACGGATGGAGCTGGGGTATGACCATCAGGCATCCCTCTACCGCACCATGCTGCAGACCGGCGGCCCCACCGGCAGGCAGGCTGACGAACTCAGTCAGCACCTGTCTCCGGAAAACGAGATAGCAGTACTCTACTACATGATGAACGACCAGACCGTGCTGGCAGACTCAAACGGCTGGCTGGGACGTGACCTGGCCGGCTGCTATGAACTGAGCGATGACATCTCCGGCAATGCCCTGGCACTGATCAGGGAACGGGTAGGGCAGCTGCGCAATGGTGTGGTGCTGCTGAACAGCAGCACAGATGAAAAGGATTTTCCCAAGCAGACCGGCATCAAACCCTATGCCCTGGACAGAAGCCCGCTGATCAGACTGTTCATGAAACAGGAAGACGAGCTTGCGGATGAGGGGGATGAACTATGAAAAGCATTCCGCCGCTTACCATCATCCCGGCCGGAGCCGGCTCCGGCAAGACCCACCATATCAAGGAGACCCTGGCCGCCTGGGTGACCGATGCTGCCTACGGGGTTGCACCGGACAAGATTGTAGCCGTCACCTTTACCGAGGCTGCTGCAGCCGAGATGCGGGAACGGGTGCGGGCAGAGCTGGTCAGACGCAACAGGCTTGACGATGCGGCCAGACTGGACAGCGCCTACATCTCCACCATCCACGGCTTCGGACTGCGGCTGTTGCGGGAATTCGCCTTTGACGCCGGCCTGCCGCCGGTGTCCCGCCTTCTGGAGGAGGATGAGGAAAATACCCTGATCCGCCGCGCTCTGGCCCGCTCCCCCTCCGGGGCCGAGATCATGGAACAGCTGGAGAGTTTTGGCTACGACTACGACTTCTTGAGCGGCGACAGCGCTGAGGACCAGTTCAGAAAAGAGATCCTGGGTATGATCTCCCGGTTCAGGTCTTTGGGCAGGGAAACCGGCATCAATGCCATGTATCCGGCCATTGAACAGGAAATCAGCCAGCTCTACGGCACGCCACAGTCTGCGGCCATGCTGAACGAACTGCTGGCATCATCGGTTTCAGCGCTGCTTAAGGCATACCCGGACAACATGGCTCCCACGGTCTCGGTCAAGACGGCCAGGAAAGAACTCGACAGTGACTTCCGTCGTCTCAAGGCGGTAAGAACAGGAAAACACCTGACCGACTGGAACCTCTGGCAGAAACTGCGCAGCATGCGGGTCTCGAACAGAAACACAAAGCTGTCCGAAAATTATGACGACCTGGCACGGGATGTCATGGCTGCCGCAGACAGTCTGCCGGTTCACCCTGGCCCCCTTGAAATAGCCCTGAACCATGCCCGGCTGCTGCTGGGCACGGTTGACGAGTCTCTGCAGGACTACCTGGCCAACAAGAAAGAGCATGGCCTGGTGGACTACGGGGATATGCTGGCCATTGCCCATGCCATCCTGACCGCTGATCCCCGGGTGCTTGCTACACTGCGCTCGCGGGTGGACTGCCTGATCATTGACGAGTTTCAGGACACCAACCCGCTGCAGTTCTCCCT
>CAZOTC010000404.1:0-2279 GCA_964582605.1 uncultured Geobacter sp.
GGTCAATGAGGTAATAATGCTCCGAGAAAGCACTTCGTTGATACTGGTGTTAAAGATCTTGTGCATAGAGCCTTTCAGATCCTTGTGCAGGTTTTCCCTGATCCGGTCAAAAACAACCACCGTGTCGGTGAGGGAGTAACCGGCAATAGTCAGTACCGCTGTGATGAATAACAGATTGAACTCCTTGTTAAAGAGGTAGTAGGCAGCAAACATGGCCAGAATATCATGTAACGTGGCCACAATGGCACCAACTCCGAATTTAAAATCAAAGCGCCAGGCAATGTAACAGATGATCCCCAGCATCGAAATGACAACTGCAACTATCGTATCCTTACGCAGTTTATCACCGATGGAAGGGCCGATTTCGGTGGTACTGTCCACCGTCACCTGCACCCCGGGCAATCCCTTGGTAAAAGCTGCCGGCACGACTTCGGCAGCCTTACCCACCGCCAGTGCACTCTTGCGGGGCAGTTTGACCAGCAGCTTGTTGCCGTCTTTCACCTCTTGCAGCTCTGCCTCGATACCGGCAGCATGCAAGGCTTTACGGGCATCCGCCATGGCAACCGGTTTGTCAAACTTCAGTTGAACCGATGTCCCTCCGGTAAAATCGATCCCCATATTGGCTTCACCGCGAAACATCTGGATAATTGCAACAATACCGATTATCGAGATAACAATAGAAATTACAAAAGAAATATTGCGCTTGCCAATAAAGTCAAAATTAGTTTTTCCCAGAAATTCCATCATGGCAGTAGCTCCCCTATATGCTCATTTTTTTGACGTTCCCTTTATGCAGGAACAGATCAAAGATCACCTTGGTACCCATCAACGAGGTAAACAGGTTGATGATGATACCCAGGCTTAGAGAGACCGCAAACCCCTTGACCGGTCCGGTACCAAACTGGAACAGTACCGCAGCAGTAATCAAGGCGGTCACGTGGGAGTCCATAATGGTCAGGAAGGCCTTGTCGTAGCCGGCTTCAAGCGCAGATTTGGGCGCTTTGCCCAGACGCAGCTCTTCACGAATCCGCTCGAAAATAATGACGTTTGAGTCAACCGACATACCTACCAGCAATACGATAGCCGCAATACCCGGCAGGGTCAGGGTTGCACCCAGGGCAGACATGGCCCCCATCAGGTAGAGGATGTTCAGTACCATACCCAGGTTGGCCACCATACCGGACAGCTTGTAGTAGATTGCCATGAAAAGAACCACTAACCCCACGCCGATGGCACCAGCCATCAATCCCTTGTCAATCGAATCCTTGCCAAGAGAAGCTCCAACCGTAACGTTCTGGATGATCTTGACCGGGGCGGGCAGGGCACCGGCACGCAGCACAATTGCCAGGTCAGAGGCGGTTTTTTCAGTGAAGTTGCCGGATATCTGGGCAGAGCCGCCCGAGATCCGCTCCCTGATTACCGGTGCAGAGTAGACAGTGTTATCCAGCACGATTGCAAAGCGCTTGTTTACATTGGCTGCGGTGATCTGATCAAACAACCGTGCACCAAGGCTGTTAAACTCAATGCCGACGTAGGGCTGGTTAAACTGGGAGTCAATCCGGACCTGGGCGTCTGTCAGCAGATCGCCGGTGATCAGCGCCTTTTTCTGGACAACCAGGGGTGTTTCCGAGGTTGCACCGGTGGTTGGATCCGTATGTTTTTCAAACAGCACTTCGCTATCCTCAGGCACTGCGCCGCCAGTGGGGGAAACCCCTTCCTTGACCATCTTGAATTCAAGCCGTGCCGTACGGCCGATCAGGGCAATCGCCCGCTGGGGATCCTTGATGCCGGGCAACTGCACAACAATCTGATCAGCCCCCTGACGCGCAATGACCGGCTCAGAGACACCAAACTGGTCAATCCGGTTACGGATAGTCTCCAAGGCCTGGGCAACCGCCTTGTCCTTACGGTCCTGAATATCCTGTTCTTTCATCCGAAGAGAGACACCAACCATCCCTCCTTCTTCAACCGAAGGATTGATCTCATAGTCCCGGTACTTGTCCTTGACCAGTTTCTGTACTTCGGTCGCGGTATCTTTTTCATACAGGACAATGGTGACCTTATCGCCTCCAGTACGGCTGACCCGCTTGAAACGCAGATTCTTGCTGTTCAGGGTATCTTCCAGATCTGTCGCAACCAGATCCAGGGTTCCTTCAACCGCCTTACGGGTTTCAACCTCAAGTACCAGGTGAGTTCCCCCCTGCAGGTCAAGCCCCAGATGGATCTTGTCTTTGGGCAACATCCCTTTCCACCAGTCAGGCAGACCGGGTGACAGGGTT
>CAZOTC010000405.1:0-2278 GCA_964582605.1 uncultured Geobacter sp.
GATACGGCTTACCCTGTTTGAATACGGCATCATACGCAGGCCCCTCCAGTCTGGTTCCCAAGGCCCTGCTGCCGTTGCTATTGGTGACATTGGTACTGACCCGGACATCCCCCATAAAGATTGTGGCAGTACCGCCAAAAATATCCTGTATCTTGTCAGGCAGCTCAAAGTCGTTATTCAGTTGATGCTCCCCAGCGAACAACAGACCGTCACGCACCGTAAAGGTCCTGCCTTTGCTGTAGACCAGCTCCCAGAAGGTTTTCAGCCTTTGCTCCATCTCGGTATGGGCCTGATGATAGGCCTCTTCCCGCATGTTCAGCAGCATGTAGATGATGACCCCTGTTACGGCCAGGCTGAAGATCAGCACCGTTGACAGGATTATTCTGCGTATCGATTGGGTGGAATAGCGTCTCGCAGAACCGGTTGTCATAGGTGCGATACCTTTTCGGAAAGTTCATCCAGCTGCTGATGTGCCGCAGTGCAGTCAAAACGCTCCATGGCCTGCTTAAGCACACTGAACCTGTCTGACAGCTCCGTGCCTTCAAGCTGCTCCTGCAGATTCGCAAGTAATCTGAAGGCATGGCCAAGGTCTCGGGTAAGTTGACGTTTCATTTCCTCAATCAGCGTGCCGACAGTTGCGGTATCAACAGCCTGAGCCGGTTTTGTCACTGACTGTTGTTGGCCGAATGCCGCAGTCAGTCCACTGATAACCAACGTAAGCTGCTCTTCAAACTGCAGCAGAGGCTGCTCCGGATTCTGTGTGCCTGAGGCCAGCGCCTGTTCCAGTTGGCCGGCTGCGTCCATCAGAGCCACGGCACCGATGCTGCCGGCACTTGACTTGATTGAGTGGGCAGTTCGGGTGGCAGCTTCTTGATCTCCCTGTTCAAGCAGTGTACGGATCTCACGGGAGATGCCCGGCATGTTGTGCATGAAGCTGACCAGCATTTTCCGGTAGAATTGCAGGTTGTCATTCAGATTCCTTAATCCTGATTGCATTGAGATGCCGGGCAGCTGTTCGGGAAGTGTCGGGGTGGGATTACAGGGTGCAGCAGCAGACGCAGGCGTGACCGATCCGGTACCGGAAGGGGCCGCTACCCGTTGTCCAAGTATCTGGTACAACTGCCGCGGGTTGATCGGCTTGGAGATATAATCATTCATACCGGCATCAAGACATGACTGTCGGTCTGTTGCCATGGCATGGGCGGTCATGGCAATGATCGGCAGCGTTTGCAAGGCCGGGTCCCGGCGAATCAGTCGGGTAGCCTCATAGCCGTCCATGAGCGGCATCTGGATATCCATCAGCACTGCATCAAACTGCTGGTTACGGGCATACCTGACAGCCTCGCACCCGTTATCGGCTACGGTCACCTCACAACCAATCGATTGCAGCAACTCGGTTGCCACCTGCCGGTTGAAATCATTGTCTTCCACCAGCAGCAAACGGGCGCCTGCCAGTTGCCTGCATACCGCGTCCATGTCGGGGTACGCTGCCGTCGGCACTTTATCAACCTGTCTGCCTATACCGAAACAGGCAGTAAAGCAGAACCTGCTGCCTTTGCCCGGTTCCGAAGCAACCCGGATCTCCCCCCCCATCAGCTCCACCAGCTGTTTGCTGATTGCCAGCCCCAGACCGGTACCCCCAAAACGCCGTGTGCGGGAGGCATCAACCTGGGTAAACGGAGAAAACAGTTTTGCAATCTGTTCGCTGTCCATACCGATACCGCTGTCCTGCACCATAAATTCAAGTGTAGCCTGCTGATCATCCCGACGTTCCAGGCAGGAGACAGACAGGGTAATATCGCCATGCTCGGTAAACTTGACGGCATTATTGCACAGGTTGATCAGCACCTGCCCCAGGCGCAACTGATCACCCACCAGAGTCGGCGGCACATCGGAATCGACCGCAAGCAACAGCTGCACGCCTTTTTGCTGCGCCTTCATGCCGATTATGGCTGTAACCTTGTCGATTACCTCATCCAACATGAATTCGCTCTGCTCCATCTCAAGTTTACCGGCCTCTATCTTTGAAAAATCAAGAATGTCATTGATAATGCCAAGCAGAGACTCGGCTGCAAACTGAGCCTTACCCAGATATTCACGCTGTCGGGGGGTCATGTCGGTCTGCAGGGCCAGGTGGGTCATGCCCAGTACCGCGTTCATAGGTGTACGAATCTCATGGGACATGTTGGCCAGAAATTCACTCTTGGCCCGATTGGCTGACTGGGCCTCATCACGGGCAGCCTCCAGCTCGCTTGTCCGGATCCTGACCAGCTCTTCA
>CAZOTC010000406.1:0-2267 GCA_964582605.1 uncultured Geobacter sp.
CTGCCTGAAATTGAATTGTGTCAGTTAAGGTAAATCCGCCCTCCAGGGTAGTGGGCAACTTCATTAGCGCATACGCCATGTGTAGCAGTATGATGCCTTGGCTGATCAGGTAAAATACCTCGGGGGAGTCCAGCTAACGGACTCCCCCGATGGTTTCCGACTATGCGGAACAGATAAAGGCATTCTTGCCGTCGTTTATCAGCTCGGTGGTCACGGTGCACTGGAATGCCCCCAGTGCGGCTTCTGCCTGGTCCTTGGTCAGTTTTGCCTTCTCTGCAACCTTGGCTACAAGTTCTGCTTTGGTCATGACGTACCTCCAGAAGGATTTTTCTGTCTTATAGAGCCTATCAGTATGAAAGTCTATCTATTGCAATGGGTTAAAATCAGCTCATCCTTTTCTGCACGAGACATGGCCTTGATCTGCCGTTCCCTTGTGCCGGCAGTTGATCGGGTATGCTGGTGTTCGAGGTATACCACTGCTTCAGGAGAACGGCCTCTGAAATACTTGGCGCCCGTGCCTGCCGTATGCTGCTGGAAGCGACGAGCCACATCAATGGTGATGCCGGTATAGAGGCTGCCGTCCGAACAGCGTATGACATAGACACACCAATGCTGATTCGATTTCACTGCTTTATGAATGTCCCGTTCTTGTATTCGGCAAAGGCAGTGTCCAGCTCTTCTTTCGTGTTCATCACGATGGGTCCACGCCAGGCAACCGGCTCTCCCAGCGGTTTCCCCGCGACAAGAAGAAAACGGACAGATGATTCCTTTGTCTCGATTCGCAGCTCATTGCCTGCTCGGTCGTACAACAGCACGGTCTCCGGTCGGTGTACAACGCTGCTTTCGTCGAACGTGCCTGTTCCTGACAGGATATAGACAAAGGCCGTATGGTCTTCCGGGATGGTGTGGAAAAAGATGGTGCCTGCAGGAATGCTCACATCAAGCAACTCAGGTTCGATTACTATATCTCTGACCGGCCCCTGTATACCGCCGACTGTTCCGGCGATGATCTTGATCGTTACACCGTTGTCCTGTCTTACTTCAGGTATGTCGGCTGCTTTCACATCTCGGTAACGCGGCGCCATCATCTTTTGGGCTGCAGGCAGGTTTGCCCAGAACTGAACACCCCACATGGTGCCAGTGGGGCTCTCCTTCGGCATTTCCTGGTGGACAATGCCGCTACCGGCTGTCATCCACTGGACTTCACCAGCCCCGATCACGCCACTGTTGCCCATGCTGTCACCATGCTCCACAAGGCCTTCCAGGATATAGGTGATGGTCTCGATCCCCCGATGCGGGTGCCAGGGGAACCCGGTCAGGTACTCGTCAGGGTTTGATGTATGGAAGTCATCCAGCATCAGGAAGGGGTCGAACTGAGGAGCCTGATGGTAGCCGAAAGCCCGCTTGAGATGGACACCAGCCCCCTCGATTGTCGGGGTACTGATCATTGATGTTGCTATGTTACGGATTGACATGGTTTCCCCTCTTTCGTTAACCGCTCGCTATACTTTCCCCACCGGAGCGATATAGACCGTAAACTCCTCATTACCATCAACAGCAACAAGCTCATCCGCCAGACTCTGATTATAGGCGGCAATGGCGCAGGTGCCGCAGCCAACCGCTTCACAGGCCAGATAGAGGTTCTGACAGACGTGTCCGGCATCAAGGGCGATGACCTTGTAGGATGCTTCGGCATAACGCCACTCAGTACGCGCTATTACTGCAGTCCAGATGAAGGTTACGGCTGCCTGTCCGGCAAATGCCTGGCCTCGGCAGGCGGCGGTAAGAGAGGCCGATAAGCCAGGGACAACACGTTCGTGTGCCAGAGCATGATCAAGCGGAAGGTAGCGGTACAGGCCCGGCTCAAGCCCGGCGACCCTGAGCACTCCAAGATAGGTTTCAAAGGGGTGACGACAGCCAGCGGATGGGACGGTACGCAGAACCGCAGCTTCGTGGAGTACGGTACGTATACCCTGGGTAGCCCAGAGAAGAAAGGCCAATTCCTCCAGTGAAAGCTGCTCGTCCGTAAAACGGCGGTGGCTTTCGCGATGAGCGATTGCTGTCTGCAGGTCACAGGTTCCAGCAGACCATTCATGCCTTGATGGCAGAGGGATGATTCTGCTGCCAGGCTGCGCCGGTTTTTGAGGTGGAGGTGGAGCGAGCCCTGCCGATTGTCGGGTGCAGTGGAAGTTGACCTCTTCCCTGATCCGGTCTGTCAGGAAGTATCTGCCGCTTTCAGTGCTTAGTGTCGGCTTTCTCATGAGTCA
>CAZOTC010000407.1:0-2265 GCA_964582605.1 uncultured Geobacter sp.
AGTGTGCGCTCGGTGATGTCATGAATAATTGAAAACAGCAGCTGCTTGCCTCGGTTGTAAATCGGGCTGCTGAATACCTCGACATCCCTGATGGAGCCGTTTGCCAGGCGATGCTTGAAATGGAAGTGATGAAGATTACTCTGCTGTGCCAGTTGCATCTTCTCTGCTATCTGTTCTGAGGAAAGGGTGTTAATCTGGCTGATCCGCATGGTTTGCAGCTGCTCCCGTGTCCATCCGTAGTAGGCTACGGCAGCAAGGTTGGCATCCAGAATAGCTTCACTGACCGGATCGATAATCAGCATCATGGAGTGGCTGTTTTCAAAAATACTGCGGTAGCGTTCCTCACTTTCGCGCAGGGTCGCTTCGACCCTTCTCCGTTCAGTGATATCTAGGAAGGTGACCACAGCGCCAACGACCTGTTCGTCCTGTATGATCGGGTATGACCAGTATTCAACAGGAAAGTTGCTGCCATCAGCCCTCCAGTACAGCTCTCTGTCAGAGTGGGTTTTTTCACCATGGGCGCATGCTTTGAAAATCCGGCATTCTTCAGCGGGAAAGGGGCTTCCGTCCGCCTTTGTGTGGTGAATCAGGTCATGCATGTTTTTGCCCAGCAGCTGATCCGGCTTTTCGTAACCCAACATCTGCAGGCAGGCAGCGTTGCAGAGGGTACAGGTGCCGTTACGGTCAAGCCCGTAGATCGCCTCTGCCGTAGAGTCAAGCAGCAGTCTGATCATCTCGCTCTGTTCCCGCAGCCCTGACTCCCGCTGAAGGATTTCAGCAGTTTTTTTTCTCACCTGTCTGTGCAGTACAACAATAAATACCGTGGCGGCAATGACCAGCAGACCGAGTGCTGTAGCGGTATGTTTCAGCCAGTCCGGGATCACCTGCAGGGTGTCGTTGCTGCCGTGCATCCATCTGCGGCGGGACTCGGAATAGACCGAGTCTTTCTGGTGACGCCAGTCATGCAGATACCTGTCCAGCAGGGCCAGCAGATCCTGATTCTTTCCCTTGGCAACGGTCAGGTAAATATCAAAAGGGCTGAACACCACACCGGTAGACCGCAGACCGTATTTTTTCTGTTTCGGTACGCCAAAGGTGCTGTTGACAACGCCTGCATCCACCTGCTTTGCTGCAACCGCCTGAAAAATCTCTTCAAAACCGGGCAGCTCGACAAATTCACAGCTGATGTCAAATTTTCGTGACAGATCGATAAAGTTCTGACCGTTAAAATCCCCCTTCATAACGGCAACCTTTTTGCCTTCAACCTCACGAATGCCGTCTATATGGGATTCCGGGCGTACATACAACTCACCCCAGACCGTAAGCAGCCTGGTTTTGGTGTAATCCATGTAGCCGGCCCGTTCCGGGGTGTAGGCAACGCTGGTCAGCAGGTCCACCTCGCCGGACCTGATCCGTTCCAGCCCTTCATTCCAGGAGCCGTAGACATAGTCGATCCGCAGGTTTTCCCGTCGGGCCAGATCTGCCAGGGCATCGACATAAAAACCTTTGATCTGGCCGTCACGGTCCTTGAAGATGCCGGGATAGTAGTTGAAGGCACCGACCCTGACCAGCCGCGGTTCAGCGGCATAGGCAGAAAGGGTAATAGACAGCAGAAGCAGGATGAAGCTGCAGAGCCGGATGGTGTTTTTCATGGGCGCCTTCCCCGTTTGTGTGAACAAAAATCTGAGTGCTCAGGGCGAGTATCAAGCAGAAACCATACCAGATACGCCGCAGGTCAGGCCATCGGTAAATATAATCACCATGGCATGCGATTTGCATTTATACTGCCATAGCATTTTGCACAGATACGGAGGATCTATGGATACGCGCGAGCAGGATAAGGTTCGGTTACTGGTAGTTGATGATGATGCCATGGTGCTGCAATCGATCAGCACGATCTTCGAATTCCACGGCTTTGAGGTCTGGAGCTGCAGCGACAGCAGAGCTGCCCTGATCTTGCTGGAACAGGATCAGCCGGACGCCATGCTGACCGACATCAGGATGCCGGGCATGAGCGGTACCGATCTGTTGCTGCACCTGAAGCAGGCCGGGTATACCTTTCCGGTACTGGTCATGACCGGATATGCCGACCTGGATGCGGCAGTCAATGCGGTTAAGGGAGGAGCCTTTGACTTCATTAAAAAACCCTATGATCCTGAACATCTGGTGCAGGCAGTCGGCAGGGCGGTCAAGCATTACCGTCTGCTGATGCTGGAGCAGGAGTATCTGAAGCAGCTTGAGCAGGAGGTGCAGCTGAAGACAGCC
>CAZOTC010000408.1:0-2262 GCA_964582605.1 uncultured Geobacter sp.
CGGGCCTGTTTCAGATAGCTGAACTCATTCATGAACTCAGACTCTTCAAGCCGTCCTTCACAACTATGGCGCTGGGTCAAGGTCTCATACAGGTCAAGCGACTCCAGCACGGTGCCCCCATTCCGGAAGAGCCAGACCGAGACCCGTTCAATCTTCAGCTTTCCGGCCACCAGTTCGGTCATGCCGCTGCAGAAGGAGACCAGATCACCGCTGACGGCAGCGGGCGAGGCTGAGAGGGTTCCCAGTATCTGGCTGTACAGCTGCAATCGCTCTGACTTTTCTCGCAGCAGCCGTTCCTGCCGCCGCTCTTCGGTAATATCGCGCCAGACCGCAGAGATCAGCCTGCGTCCAGTCAACACAACCGGCCTGAGGGTCAGCCGGACCTCCTGCAGACTGCCGTCCCGGCAACGGTGGCGGGTTTCAAAACCGACCGTCTCGCCTGCCAAGGTCCGGTGACTGTTGTTTTTGATCAGATGAGCCGAGTGGTCGGTCTGGAACTCCATCACCCGCATCTCGGCGAACTCTTCACGGGTATAGCCCAGCCCCAGATGGGCCGTGTCATTAAAATCTATAATCTCTGCGGTTTCAGGATCGGCCAGCACGATTGCATCGGTGGTCTGGGAGAACATGGTACGCAGCATGGTCTCCTGCTCCCTAGCCAGCTGAATCGCCCGTCTGCGTGCAGATACATCCATCAGGCGCTGTGCCGCTGCCTGCAGCAGATTCTGCTCTTCAGTCAAAAACGGCTGGTCTTCCGTGTAGACAACACAGATACGCACCAGCTCTCCATGCTCACTCAGCACCTCGGCAGTCTGCATCCAGGGGGTTTCAGCAAACGCAGCCGAGCAATAGCAGCTACCTTCCAGCTCAATCCGGACAGTTGCAGACTGCGGATATTGCCACCCGTCCGGAATCACCTTCACCACCTGCTGCAGCTGCTGCTCAAACGGCTGTGAAGTATCTTCCGTCAGAGCAAAGATCTGGTAGAGGCACTGTTGCTCCTTGACCCGCTCCCGCAGCAAATGCTGCTCCTGCAACAGGGTCAGCTGTATGGCGTCAAGCTCCTCCTGTGCCTGCTCACGCGCCCGGATGTTTTCATCAAAGGCCAGCACCGCCTGGGCCATCGGCTGGAACAGGCACTGATGCTGTCTGCTTGCGATCTCGATCGGCCGCAGCTGGTCAGGCTCCAGCGGCCCCTGCGACAACCGTTTCAGGGCGTTGCCGACCAGCTCAAGCTGCCGTCCAATCCGATTGGACAACAACAGCCAGAACGGCAGCACGCACAGAAGCCCCACCAGCCAGGCCCCTGACAAACGCCACAGAAAGGAGTTGAGGTGTTCCTGCAGCTCTTTGTTATGGAGAGCGGCATGTTTGTCAACGGCCAGCTCGATATGCTGTACCAGCTTCAGAAATGCAAGGTACTGACCGGTTACCTGACCACGGTAATGTTCCGCCTGCTTCGGATCAGCGGCTATCAGCTGCGTTACTGTTACCAGGAGACGGCGGTATTCGCCAAAACGCTGCTGCGCCTCCAACGTACTCTTGCGGACTTCAGTATTGTGATGGCCTGATCCGGCAAGCTCATCGATGATCCCTTGCAACGTAAGCAGCCGCTCTGCCGTACTGCTGCGCACCTGTTCAAGCTCGTCAACTGTGGCCCGGTTTTCCCGCGCCTTGCGGGTGGCCTCGGAAACCAGCTGCTGCAGTTCAAGCATCTCATGGCTCAGCTCCGTCGCATTGGCCGCAAGCTGCAGATCAACGGACTGTTCATGCCGTATCAGCGCCAGCTGCTGCCGCACCTGAAACCAGGCGATACCGCTCAGCAGCAGCGCAATCATCGCCGCCGCAACCAGCGGCAGGACAAAGAGATTTCTGATGGTAAGCAGCTTTTTCATGACTGTTCTTTCACAAACACGGTCAGTGTGCACAAACGGATTCAGCCCCTTTCACCCTCAATCGGCAGGGTGATCAGGAAACAGGTACCGGCGCACGGTTCGCTCCGGACCGTGATGGTGCCGTTATGTTTACGGATGATCTCGGCCGAGATCGGTAGTCCCAGGCCGGTCCCCTTGCCCGGCTCCTTGGTGGTGAAAAACGGCTCAAAGATCTGCTTTTGCACCTCTTCCGTCATACCGCTGCCGGTATCGGCAATACTGATGCAGACCTGATTGTTTTCCGCCCAGGTGGTGACCGTAATGGTCCCCTGCTGCGTAATGGCCTGGGCGGCGTTGACCAGCAGGCTCAAAAAGACCTGCCCCAGCT
>CAZOTC010000409.1:0-2254 GCA_964582605.1 uncultured Geobacter sp.
GCCTGGTTGTTTAACTCTCTCCGATAACGCCAGCCCGTTATCTCGTTTTCGTTATAGTCCTAACCCGCTACTGACAGTATGTTGCACGTAAAACCTTGCCCGTTCTTTTCCGACAGCCGCAACAATTTCTTCGTATTGCGTCTCCCTGTGCCGAATGATTGACGCCAGAAGGTTTGTAAGGTGCTGTTTCATCTCAGGGCTGTAAATCTTGAAGCCCTTTTCTTTGCATAGTTTCCGCAGGGCTTTACGGTGCGCCTTGCTGATACCCGGCATGTAAATTTTAAGCAGTTCTGTTTCGAGCTGTCCAAGTTGAGCGTCATCCATTAGTTGCTATGCCCCGAAAGAGGAAAAATGATTTTCCCTGTGTCTCTGTGCTCAACCTTGACTGTGCCATAATTAACCATAGCCATTTCAGCCGTGTGGGCATCGTTGTTTGCATCAACTGGATAAAAGCCTTCTTCTCTAAAAAATAAGTAAATTGCCATTACGGGCATACCTCATGTGCTATGTTTTTTCTTTCTGCGTCACAGAGATACTTTTCATTTGCAAATACAGGTTTTCCACATTTTTCGCATGTGCCTACCACCACTTTTTTGTTTTTCATTTTTCTAACTCCTTGTTTTTATTTTGTTGAGGGAATACCCGTTACGTTTTACGGACTATAACCATCGGGTGCTATGGGATGGCAATGAAGCCGCCACCCCAGACCCTCAGCCGTTATATTCCGAGCAACTTATTCGCACGTTCCGCCAGTTCAGAACCAAAGAACCGACCGTCTGCGCCAACATCCATGAACTCGTTGCAAATGTCGGTCAGCAGCGAATGAAACGCTGCTGACTCCATGAATATTTTGTTGATGTCACCATCCAGTGTTTGCAGTTCTCTGCGGATCATCGGCCACTCACGGAAACTGCCCGAAACTCTGCCATCAATAATTGCTTGAAGATTAGGGAACTTACTAACCAAACCCTCAGAAGGAATATAACCAGAAGGATTGACCGCACTTCCCCTCACCGCTGACTTGCACTCTGCAATTGCTGCCTCTGCGCTTCCCATCACTTCCTCCTTGGCGGTCATCCGCCATCCCGTTATCGTCCTGACAGCGCACCTCGTAAGTCGTCCATCTCTCGCCACAATCACACCTGTACCGCCTACGCACATGCGTCAACTGCTGCCTGGAATCAATAGCCCACCCCTGACAACCACACACGCATTGTTTGGGAGATAAAGCAGTCAGTTCTTTTGGACATGTCATCATTTCCCCCACGGACAAAACGGACACAGAAACTTGCCTCTGGCTGCAGCAGCACAGGCTATAGTCCGGCACGCCTCCTGATGCGCCTTGCGGACCTCTGCCTTAGTCAGCCGCTTCTCACTGCTGGCCACTGACAGCCTCCGCCAGCCTATGCACCGCTTTCGGATCGACACCCAGCACACGGGCTACCTTGTTCGGGCTGATACCGTCCTGCAGCATCTTCCTCGCCTCTGTCTCTTCGTAAGCGTTCATCACAATACCCCCGTCTTTTCAGATCCCTGATCACCTTCGCATCATGCCGCTTGTCATCTTCCAGGCTGCGGATATACCGGGCAGCATAACCAATCATCTCGACAAAGCCGGGCTTGAACTCATTCAGGCTTGGATTCACCCGCAAAAACTCCATCAGTTCAAACGCTACATCACGCCGGGGCATGGTTATTATCCCCTGCAATCTCACCACCCAGCGCTGCATACCCGGCAATATCAACCCAGCTGTCCGCATGCTGCTGGGCATACCGCAACCGGCTCACCTTCATCAGCACCATCATCGCCGCCACATCAGCGCCATTCAGCGGATGCAGATCATCACCTGGAGCATGGTTCTTCAGATACGCCGTCCACATGGCAGCAATCGCCTCAAAGCTCTCTTTGGCGTCTCCGTAAATAGCAGCCCGGTCTTTACTGATCAGACCCTCAGCCGTTTCCAGCACCTCAGCCCTGTTCATCGGTCGTCTCCTTCTCCACCAAGAGTGCCACGGTCTGCACGGCTCTGCAGCTTGGCAATATTCATCACCGCCACCTCTGCCAGATCAACATGCAGCTGATCACACAGCGCAGACAGGTACCACAACACATCCCCCAGCTCCATAATCAGATCTGCCCGGCAGCGGTCCAGTTCACCATTATGATCCCGAAACAACTTCTTCACCTTGTCCGCCACCTCACCAGCCTCACCAGCCAAACCCAGCGCTGGATACACAATGCCGTGACCAATAA
>CAZOTC010000410.1:0-2232 GCA_964582605.1 uncultured Geobacter sp.
TCTGCCGGCCGGTACCCAGCCGAACCTGGCGCCGATCTCCTCCATCATGGGGGAGATCATGTACATCGCCGTGATCAGTGACCGGCACAACCTGATGGAGATGAAGGAACAGGCTGATTTCAGTATCCGCAAACGGCTGATGGCGATCCCGGGGGTCTCTCAGGTGGTGACCGTGGGGGGCGAGACCAGGCAGTATCAGGTCCAGATCGATCCGCTCAAGCTGCAGACCTTCGGAATAACGGTCAACCAGGTAACCGCTGCCTTGCAAGGCAGCAACCTCAACTTTGCCGCCGGGGTTGTCACCCAGCAGAACCACGACTACCTGTTGCGTGGCGTGGGCCGGGTACAAACCATGGAAGATATCGGACAGACGGTGGTGCAGTCAAAAAACGGCCTGCCGGTGCTGGTACGTGACATCGCCACCGTCACCGTCGGTCCGGCCTTCCGGGTGGGGGATGCCTCGGCCAACACCAAGCCGGCTGTGATCCTGACGATCCAGAAACATCCCGATGCCAATACCCTGGAGCTGACTAAACGGATCAAACAACAGCTGACCGATATTCAACGCACGCTGCCCGCGGGTATGAAGATCGAAAGCGACCTGTTTCAGCAGAGCGATTTTATCACGCGCGCCATTGACAACATACGCAGGGTCCTGCTGGAGGGGGCCTTGCTGGTGACGGTGATCCTGTTTCTGTTTCTGGGTAACCTGCGTACCACCCTGATCTCGCTGGTGGCGATGCCGGTCTCGCTGTTGTTTGCCATCTTTGCCCTCAAGCTGTTTGACAGCTCGATCAACACCATGACCCTGGGCGGTATGGCCATCGCCATCGGTGTGATCGTGGACGATGCCATCATCGACGTTGAGAATGTCTACCGCCGGCTGCAGGAAAACAATACCCTGCCGGAAGGAGAACGCAGGCCGCTGCGGGACGTGATCTTTGAAGCCTCCCGCGAGATCCGCTCCTCCATCGTCAACGCCACCCTGATCATCCTGGTGGTATTCCTGCCGCTGTTCTTTCTGTCCGGGGTGGAAGGACGGCTGCTGAAGCCGCTGGGAATCTCCTACATGGTCTCCATCGGCGCCTCGCTGCTGGTGGCGCTGACCGTCACCCCGGCGCTCTGTTCCTACCTGCTGCCCAAGCTGGGCAGCACTGGCGGGCATGGCAACAGCAAGCTCATGCACTGGCTGGCTGCCCGTTATCGTCCACTGCTTGTGCTTGTCTTGCAGCATCCTCGCCGGGTCATGGCCGGAGCAGCGCTTATCTTTCTTATGGCACTGGGCCTGCTGGCATTTACGGGCCGTTCCTTTCTGCCGGCCTTTAACGAAGGTGCCCTGACCGTGATGGTGGTTACCGGTCCCGGCACCTCCCTTGCCCAGTCATCCCGGGTGGCGGGCAAGATCGAGCAGCTTCTGCTCACCCATCCGGCAGTGAAAAAGACGGCCCGCCGTACCGGCCGGGGGGAACAGGACGAGCATGGCAAGTTTCCCAACGCCAGCGAGATCGAGGTCAGCCTGGATATGCACGCCAGGCGCCTGCCTGCCGTGATGGAGGAGTTGCGTAAGCTGACCGCGGTGATTCCCGGTGTGACCATCACCTTTGGTCAGCCGATCGGCCACCGGATCGACCATATGCTTTCCGGCACCATGGCCAACCTGGCCATCAAGGTCTATGGGCCGGAGCTTTCCCAACTGAAGCTGACGGCCGAGCAGATCAAGGCCGAGATCGGCTCGGTACAGGGGCTGGCTGACCTGTCGGTGGACCAGCAGGACGACATCCCCCAACTGCGGATTGTCCCGCGCCGTGAGGAGCTGGCCCGCTACGGCCTGACCATGGCGGCCGTGGCTGAAGGGGTGGAGGTGGCCACCGCCGGTCAGGTGGTCTCACGCACACTGGTAAAAGACCGCAGTTACGACCTGCTGGCCCGTTTTGCCGACGGTTTCCGCCAGGACAGCAGCTTGATCGGACAGATTCTGCTGGACACGCCATCCGGTCAGAAAGTACCGCTGGCAGCGCTGGCCGATCTGGTATCGACCAAAGGACCAAACAGCATCAGCCGCGAGAACGTGCAGCGCAAGGTGGTGGTGCAGGCCAATACCTCAGGCCGCGACCTGCGGGCGGTCTATCAGGATGTGCGTAAACGGATTGACGGTATGCGGCTGCCGGAAGGGTATTACGTGGAATACGGCGGTCAGTTTGAAAGCGAGGCCAGTGCCACACGGGTACTGGG
>CAZOTC010000411.1:0-2227 GCA_964582605.1 uncultured Geobacter sp.
TCTGGAACATGGAACAGTTTGATCCGGAGCTGTTCCTGGATGTGCTGGGACCAATGGGACTGCCTACCGTGGTGGTGGATGATGGAGAGTGGCCAGAGCTGTAGGCTGGTATACAAAAGGCTTTGACACAAATGGACAGGCGTTATGCCTGTCCATTTGTTGATCTAGAGAGCCGAATCTGCCCCATCAGGATCATGCAACTGTGATGAAAAAAAACGATGCCCTCTATGCGGCCCCCCTCCAGGATATAATCGATTTCCAGTTTGATGAGCGGGTGGTTTCTGTGTTTCCGGACATGATACAGCGTTCGGTGCCCGGCTACGCTATGATCATAGCCAATATCGGTATCCTGGCTGCAAAATACGCCCAACCCGGCAGTCACTGCTATGATCTCGGCTGTTCCCTCGGTGCGGCGAGTCTGGCTATGCGTCAGCGGATTACTGCGCCGGATTGTGACATTATAGCGGTAGACAACTCCAATGCTATGATCGAGCGGGCCCGGGAACTTTTGAGCCAGGACACGAAGCCGTCAATTCCGGTTACCATGATCTGTAGTGATATACAGGAAGTAACCATTGAAAATGCTTCAGTTGTAGTTTTGAACTTCACTCTGCAATTTATCCCGCCAAAACAGAGGCTTGCGCTGATTAAAAGGATTTATGAAGGGCTAAATCCGGGGGGCATACTCATCCTCTCCGAAAAGATTGCGTTTAGCGAGCCGGATCGACAAAATTTTCATATTGAACTGCATCATGATTTCAAGCGGGCCAATGGCTACAGTGATCTTGAAATCAGCCAGAAACGTACAGCACTTGAAAACGTGATGATTCCTGAGACCCTTGCTGTTCATAAAAGACGGTTAAAATCTGTAGGTTTCTCCTCATCGGAGCTTTGGCTGCAGTGCTTCAATTTTGCATCCATGGTTGCGATTAAATGAAATTTTACGAATCGCTCTACCCGCAACTCGTTGCCATGGGGCAGGAGAACTGGGCTGAACAGTTGCAAATCACCCTGTCAGAAGGGCTGCTGCTGGAACGTTACGGTGACATGCCGGAATGGATGAACGCACTGCAGGCGCTGCCGGATATCAAACCATCCTGCGTTGAACTGCTGGACCGTGTCGCCATCGGCTCCGGGGCCGACCTTGGCCGGATCAGCCGTGAAGGACTGATCACACGACTGCAGGCCTTTCATCCATGGCGTAAGGGGCCCTACACGATCTTCGGTGTTGAGATTGATACGGAATGGCGCTCTGACTGGAAGTGGGAACGACTCCTGCCCAATATCCAGCCTCTGGCCGGACGCAGGGTCCTGGATGTGGGCTGCGGTAACGGGTATCACGGCTGGCGTATGCGTGGGGTTGGTGCTGGTTTCGTACTCGGTATTGAACCCTTTCTGGTCTCGGTGATGCAGTTTCAGGTCATGCAGCGTTATCTGCAGGATCCACAACACCATGTCATCCCGATCGGTGTTGAAGATCTGCCGGCCAACCTTGCCTGCTTTGACAGCGTCTTTTCCATGGGGGTGCTCTACCACCGTCGCTCCCCACTTGACCATCTGCTTGAACTGAAGGGCTGTCTGCGTCCGGGAGGACAGTTGATTCTTGAGACGCTGATTGTTGAGGGGGACCAGGAGACGGTCTTCATGCCGCCGGGACGTTATGCAAAGATGCGAAATGTCTGGTTCCTGCCCTCAGTCAAGGCAATGATACTCTGGCTGCAGCGCTGTGGATTCAGGGAAATAGCCTGCGTCAATACAAACCGCACCAGCCGTGAAGAACAACGGCCTACAGAGTGGATGCGCTTTGAGTCGCTGGTTGATTATATTGATCCGGATGATCCGACAAAGACGATTGAAGGCTACCCGACACCACTGCGGGCGATATTTACTGCAACCAGACCATAGGGAATTGATCGTTAATAGTGTTGATTCGTACGGATGTCTAGAGTATTTTGGCCGCTGGCACCATCTCAAGAAAAGAAATTTTGTGAGCTTATGATCGGTATAGACGTTACTACAATAGCACAGCTTGCCCCTTCACCCGCCTATGTGGTGGATCTGGGCCGGTTGCGCCATAATCTGGCGATTCTGGATCAGGTGCAGCAGCGCAGCGGCGCCAAGATTCTGATGGCTTTGAAGGCCTTTTCCATGTGGAGCACCTTTCCGCTGATCAGCCAGACCCTGCACGGCGTCTGTGCCAGTTCTCCCTGGGAAGCACGTCTGGGAC
>CAZOTC010000412.1:0-2227 GCA_964582605.1 uncultured Geobacter sp.
CCGGAACAGTCCGGCTGTAGCCCACTGGCAGCAGTAGCGGCCCAGGTAGGCGGCGGCGTGGTTTTGGTAAATTCAACGGTATGGCCCCGGTTGGTGTGCTTTCCGAAATCAAAGCGGATACCACGGGCCTCAAGACTTGGACGTAACCGTTCAAGGTGCGCTCTCAGTGTACGGGGAGTTGGAAAGCTGTAGTCATTGCGGTCCGGTTGCACCAGTACGGCCAGCGTATCAACCACTTCCTTGAACGTCCCCCTGAAGGTCGTCTTGTCGTCCATCAACTGCACCATACCGGCCATGAAGGTATTATTCTCAAGCAGGCTTTCCCCCAGCTTGGCACTGTTGGCCCCGTATGCTTTCAAAAACTCGGCACCACGTCCCCCCAGCGCTTCAGCCACGGCAAAACCAAAACGGGTAAAGTCGGCCATGCGCGGGAAACTTTTCAACGTAACGGAATGGTAGAGCTGTACGGCCTTGCTCAACACGTCTGCAATCCCTCCCAAGATGCCGGGAAGATCAGCAGTAAAAGCAGCATCGAGCTCAGATTCGAGCTTGCGGCTGGTTGGCGGTATCCGCTCAAGATGTACGGTAACGGAACGGTCAAGCAGGTCGGTGCGACTGGTGAGCGAGTTGATTCCGTTCAGTATGATGCGCGGGTTACAGGGTAAAATAATGGTGTCAGTGTCGGTATGCAGTTTCCGCTTTTCAATGTAGGCTTGCGTAATGGCAGAACAGAGACGATCCGCACGGGCGGCATTGATACTGCTGATATTATCCATCGCAAGGCAATAATGCTTGAATAGCAGCAGGTCAAAGTCATCATCCTTCTTCGGCATTTCTTGAAGCTCGGTAGCGGACGGGTCAATGATCCGCTTCAGCAACCGGCAGAAAGAGGACTTGCCCGAACCTTCAGCACCAGACACCAGCAAGGCTGGATGCGGATTACCCGGCACAAAGGCGGCTATCAGCCATATCATCAGCAGCAGCCGGTTTTCTTCAGCAACGTTGCTGTAGTCAAACAGCTTAAAGCAATCACCCCCCGGCAGCGGGTCAGGGTGGGCCTGCTGTGCTGAAAAGCTGCGGAAGAATACCGGTGGCCTCTCCACCAGTGACCAACCTTCAGCGGCTATACAGAGTGAACGGCGATTCTTCAGGTCATAGTAAATCTTTCCATCATGCCAACCGGCACGGGTGAACAGTTCAATATGTTGTCCGGTACGCTTGGCTTGCGCTGCCAGTACCAGCACGGCAGAAGTAAAACCATCAGTACCAAGGGTGTCGCCGGTCTCTGTGAAGTACAGAAGGGCGAACCGCTCTTGCAGGCTCTTGTTCACGCACAGATGTTCAATGACTCCATCCGCAAAACTGATATAGCTCTCTGTGTAGCTGTCAAAGTAGAGCGTGATTTCATCAGCCATGCCGTTCAGAATCTTCAGCAGACGCTTACCGCCCCGCCCTTCACCACGTACAGCAACCGGTGAAGAAATTTCGGTATCACCTTCAGCAGTATCAGGCTGTTTCTTGGGTGGTCGTCCCCGCTTCTTGGCTGGTGGATCAGAAGCAGCAACCACAACCCCCGGCGCGGCTCCCGCTTCAGGCTCAACCTCAGCCTCAGCAGCAGCAGCAGGGGACCATTCCGGCGTTTCATCAACAAGCTGTAGCAATCGGGCCTTGTCGTTCATTTCACCCCCGCCCAATCAATAATATCGCCCTTCTCAGCAAGCCCCGGCAGACGCAGCACCTTGATACTGGCAGCAACACCATGCAGGGCCTTGATGATCTTGGCGGCATATAGCTCGCCGGTGTCGTCATTGTCGGGCAGTATCACAACCCTGTGGCCCCGCAATGCATCCATAAAAGATTGATACGGCGGCGTGGTTCCCCCGCTGTCAATACAGGTAGCCAGCAAGTCCCAGCTTGCCAGCAGGTCACACTTCTTTTCACCCTCCGGCACAAACACCAGCGAACCTGGCGCGGCCTTCACAAGATCAGGCAGGCGGTAAGGTAGATGCTCTGAACCGCCCAACCCTTTATAAAACTTGTCCTTTAACTCTTTTTTCTGAAAGAACCCTTGTCCCGGCTTGATCGGCTTACCCCCTTCAGCCGGGTTATGGAAAAAGAGGAAATCTTTCTTGCGGCGTTTTCCATCCTTACCGACGGCAAGCCCCGGTTCAATCCGCTCTTTCCAATAAGCCAGCGTTCCATCAGTCCGGTAGTACGCATAGTGACC
>CAZOTC010000413.1:0-2213 GCA_964582605.1 uncultured Geobacter sp.
TGCTGCTCCCCGATTACAATCCGTGGAGCGCAGCAGTTCTGGGACCGCAAAAATGCCGTCGTTGTCTCAATCACCTTGTCCGGGTGGTTATTTGTCTCGGAAAGATGGGCCATAACCAGTGCCTCAAGCCCGTCATGGGCCAGATCGTGCAGCAGTTCCAACGACTCCTGATTGGAAAGGTGGCCGTGACGCGACTTGATCCGCTGCTTCAGGTTCCACGGATACGGGCCGTTCAACAGCATCTCCGGATCATGATTTGATTCCAGATTCAGGGCCCGGCACCCCTTCAGTTTGTCACGAACCAGCCGGGTCACCATCCCCAGGTCAGTGGCACTGCCCAGTTTTCCCTCACAGGATTCAACCACAAAACCGACCGGATCGCAGCAGTCATGAGATAGCGGAAACGGGTCAATCAGTATATCGCGGAATGAAAATGAATAGCCGGTCTCAAATTCTATCAGCTGAACCTTTTGCAGGTACTGTTCTGCTACCCGGCGAGTTGCATAGCTAACCAGCACCGGAAGATTGTAACGGCGAGCAAAGGGGCCGACACTACGTATATGATCTATATGTTCATGGGTAACCAGTACAGCATGGATTGATTCCGGCTCGATGCAGGAGGCGGTCAGCCGAGCCGTAACTTCCTTAAGCGATAGCCCCGCATCAATCAGCAGACGCACCCCACCGCTCTCCAAAAACAGACTATTGCCTTTGCTGCCGCTGGCCAGTGAACAGATTTTCATCCGGTGATTTATACAGGATTACCCCACATGATGGCAAGGCAGACGTGAAAGTTATCGGAATGGCTGCTTATCCTCTGGGATGTAATTCCCGATGCAGCTGTTTCAGGCGCTCGCGGGTGACATGGGTGTAAATCTGGGTCGTGGAAAGGTCGGCATGCCCCAACATAATCTGCACACTGCGCAGATCGGCTCCGTTGGCCAGCAGATGGGTCGCAAAGGAGTGACGCAGGGTATGGGGTGAGATGCTGGTACGAACACCGGCCAGCAAGGCCCGTTTTTTGATGATGTTCCAGAAAGCCTGTCGGGACATGGCCTCACAAAGACGGGAAAGAAACAGTTCCTTTTGCTGCTGCTCCGGGTCCTGCACGCTGCGTACCTGCTCCAGATAGTCAGCTACCCGGCGGCAGGCGACGGCACCGATCGGCACCAGGCGTTCCTTGTTCCCCTTGCCCACGGTCATCAGATACCCGACTTCAAGATTCACCTCCCGCTGTTTCAGATTGACCAGTTCAGACACTCGTAAACCGGTTGCATAGAGCAGCTCCAGCATGGCCCGGTCGCGAATATCTTCAGGACTCGTCCCCTGTGTGGAGCCCAGAAGCTTGTCAACTTCAGCGGCTGTCAGGAAAGTCGGCAATTTTTTCAGTGGCCTGGGGGCTTCAATAATAGTCGATGGATTCACGGAGGTATGTCGCTCTATCAGGAGAAACCGATGAAACATCCTGATGGCAGAAAGCAGCCTGCCCCGACTACGGGGAGCAAGGCCCCGCTCCCGTTCCCTGCCGAGAAATTCAGCGATATCGGATGACTGGATACTGTCAGGAGTACCACGATGCAGCCGTTCAAGATGATCAAGATAGCGGCCAAGATCGGCAGCATACGCGCTACGGGTATTGGCAGAAAGCCCTCTTTCAACCGTCAGCCAAGCCAGAAACAGGTCAAGATAGCGGTTCATTGCCAGTCGTCAATAGCCCAGCTCAGGGTAGTGCGGATCTCCTCCAGCTTCTCTTCCGCTACAATCTTGAGTCCGAAGATATCACGCACATAGAAGACGTCAGCCACCTGATCGACCTTGGTGGATATCTTGGATACGCCGATGTACAGACCCAACTGGTTGATGGTACTGGTTATCAGGTAGAGCAAACCGACCTTGTCATGGGCGTAAATATCGATAACCGTATACTCTTCAGAGACCTGGTTATCAATCTCGATCCTGGTAGGAAACTGACGTGCAGACTTGGCCGGCAGCAGGGTCGGACGCTGCCTCTTGTTGACCAGGTCAGCGACCTGGACAACACCATGCAGCACATCCGTCATATCCGCTTCCACCTTCTGCCAGCGGTTCTGGTCCGTTATCAGGAACCCTTGGGCAGAATTAACTTGCAGGATATCAAGGATCTTACCGTTCTTGCCGGTAAAGATCTGAGCCCCCAGAATATTGATCCCGTTGGCTGCCATGACACCGGTTAT
>CAZOTC010000414.1:0-2211 GCA_964582605.1 uncultured Geobacter sp.
GATGCTGATCAGACTCAAGCAGGCGACCGGCCCCTGCCTGCCGGCGGAGACCGTCACGGTACAGTACACACGTCCTGTTATCGACCTGCCCGCATTGCGCAAGCAGAAACGTCTGAACGTCAAGTCCCAGTCCGCTGTTAAAATCGGGATGCTGTTTTCCCAACAATCGCTGCGGCGCGAGTTTGAGCAGGCCTCACGGCGGCTGAAGGTGCCGTTTACGGTCACGGTCCTCAGATTCACCCCTCCCCATATAGAGCTGGAGTTCACTGTTGAAACAGCCTCACTGCCACCCAAGGATCGCAAGCTGGTGGAACGGTTCATCCGCAACAACCGGCTGGCCGGGTACGCGGCTGTGCGACTGGAACTGCAGGGTAACCGGGTCAACGCCATCCCGGACAAGCTGATCCTGAACCACTTTCTGGTGCCCAAGCCGCTTGTGGCAGAGCTGAAGAAGCGGATGAACCCGGTCTACACCATCCCGC
Source organism: uncultured Geobacter sp. (assembly GCA_964582605.1). Lineage (GTDB taxonomy): Bacteria > Desulfobacterota > Desulfuromonadia > Geobacterales > Pseudopelobacteraceae > Trichlorobacter. Next base: position 483 of record CAZOTC010000414.1, read on the forward strand.
CGATTCCGCCCTTTCGCACCACCCTCGGTAAGGTGGATGTCATGAAACAGTACGTCTATGTAAGCAACTGACCGATTCCGCGGTGCTGTCCTGCTCCGGCAATCGGGCAACGCTGCAGACGATCGGCAAGGCCTTGATACCATCAGGGCCGGCGGCCTCTGCCGCTCTGATCCGTCGGGCCGGATACTTTCCTGCAAGGAGGCAGCATGAACGCCCTGACCCTGGTTTTTACAGCACTGTGTGTCTTTGCCCTGGCCTACCGCTATTACGGACTGTTCATTGCCGACAAGGTCTTGAACCTGCAGCCTGAACGGGCCACCCCGGCGGTTACCCAGGCTGATGGCCATGACTACGTGGCCACCAACAAGTATGTGCTGTTCGGACACCATTTTGCAGCGATTGCCGCTGCCGGACCGTTGTTGGGTCCGGTCCTGGCAGCCCAGTTCGGCTATCTGCCAGGTGCGCTCTGGATCATCATCGGTGCGGTTATCGCCGGTGCCGTGCACGATATGATCGTGCTGTTCGCCTCGGTCCGTCATCGCGGCAAGAGCCTTTCCCGGATTGCCGAGGTGGAAATCAACTCGGTTATCGGCAAGGTGGCCTCGGTGGCGATCCTGTTCATCCTGATCCTGACCCTGGCCGGCCTGGCCATCGCGGTGGTCAACGCCATGTACAACAGCCCCTGGAGCACCTTCACCGTGGCCTGCACCATCCCGATCGCCCTGATCATGGGGGTCTACCTGCATGTCTTCCGTCCCGGTGATGTCAAAGGGGCCAGCGTGATCGGCGTGGTGCTGCTGTTCCTGGCCATCCTGGCCGGTCCTTCTGTGGCAGCAAACCCCAGCCTGGCTGCCATGTTCACCTTCTCGAAAAAACAGATCGCACTGATGATTCCGATCTACGGGTTCTTCGCCTCGGTACTGCCGGTCTGGCTGCTGCTCTGCCCCCGTGACTATCTCTCCACCTACCTGAAGATCGGCACCATCGTCTGTCTGGCGTTGGGGATCGCCGTGGTACATCCCGACCTGCAGATGGAGCCGCTGACCAAATATATCGGCGGCGGCGGACCGATCATCCCCGGTGCCGTATTCCCCTATGTATTCATCACCATCGCCTGCGGCGCCCTGTCCGGTTTCCATGCCGTCATCGGTACCGGCACCACCCCCAAGATGATCAATAACGAGCGTGACGTGCTGTTTGTCGGCTACGGCGCCATGCTGACCGAAGGCTTTGTGGCAATCATGGCGCTGATTGCTGCCTGTGTGCTGGTACCGGCCGACTATTTTGCCATCAACACCGCTCCGGCTGCCTTCCAGAAACTGGGCATGACGCCCGTGAACCTCGCAACCCTTTCGGCAGAGGTAGGGGAACAGGTGCAGGGACGTCCCGGCGGCGCCGTTTCCCTGGCAGTAGGCATGGCCTACATTTTTTCCTCGATTCCGTTCATGAAAGGGATGATGGCCTACTGGTATCACTTTGCGATCATGTTTGAGGCGGTCTTCATCCTGACGGCGGTGGATACCGGCACCAGGGTGGGACGCTATATGCTGCAGGAGATGCTGGGCAAGGTCTGGAGCCGCTTTACCGACGGCCGCTGGATTCCCGGCATCGCCGTGACCAGTTTTATCTTCACCGGTGCCTGGGGGTATCTGGTCTACACCGGCGACATCGGCACCATCTGGCCCCTGTTCGGCATGAGCAACCAGCTGCTGGCCACCTGCGGCCTGAT
>CAZOTC010000415.1:0-2207 GCA_964582605.1 uncultured Geobacter sp.
AGAAAGGCAAGCTCTTTGGTGGTGAGCGGGATGATGGCGTTATTGGGTGAGACCAGGGTGGCGTGCAGCAGGTTGAGACGCCAGCAGTCCTCCTGGTTTATCTCCCTGACCGGCTGGTCGGCCTCGGCCCGCTTGATCTTGCGGGAGATGGCGGCAGCCAGTTCCCGGCAGTCCACCGGTTTGACCATGTACAGGTCAGCCCCGGCATCATAGCCCGCAACCCGGTCCTCCACCGCGTCGCGGGCGGTGAGGATGATGCAGCGCATGTTGGTGTTCTGGTGGATGTAATCGGCCAGTTGCAGACCGTTCAGGTCCGGCAGCCCCAGGTCGATCACCGCCACCTGAAAACGCTGCTCGGCCAGGGCGTGGTAGAACTTGAGTCCGGTATCCACCGCCACTACCTCAAACCCGACGCGGGTCAGGTATTCGGCCAGCATCTCGCGCAGTTCATGGTCATCTTCAACCATGATCACGCTACCCTGGAAGGCTGGGGCAGGGGATACGGTCTGCAGGTCTATCCGGCTGGTTATTGGAGTCATAGTGTGCATGATGCGCCGGTTTCGGGCGGGTTGCAACCGACGAAAACTGACAATTCTTGATGTTATGCCGACAACGGCAGTCCGATTGTGGCGATGGTTCCCTTTTCAGCGCCGGGGGCCAGGGTGATATCCCCCCCCTGCTGCTCAATGATCTGACGCACCAGCCACAGACCCAGCCCGGCACCGCTGGTTCCCTGGCTGGCACTGCCGCGCCGGAACTTCTCGAAGATGGTTTCTGCCTCGCCGGGTGAGATGCCGCTGCCCTGGTCGGCAACCGTGACGACCGCCATCTCGCTGTCGGTCCGGCAGGTAATGGTCACGACGGTTTCCGGCGGTGAATACTTGCAGGCGTTGTCCAGCAGGTTCAGCAGGGCGGTCTTCAGCTGGCCCGGATCACCCTCGACAAGCGGTGAGGAGCCGGCAGGCTGGAAGACAAACAGTCGGTCCGACCAGAACCCTTCCGCCTCATCAATCACCTCGTCCAGGAAGGGATGCAGTGCAATCAGCTGTGTCGCGTCGTAGGGCTCCGGCGCCTCCAGACGATCCTTGTTCAGGGAGGTCTCCATCACCTCCACCAGCCGTCTGACCGCGCGCCGCATGCTGCCGTGGCGCGGCTCCGGCGGCTGGCCATGTTCAAGCTGCTGCAGCTCCAGCAGATCCAGATTGGCCTGGATAATGGCCAGCGGGGTGCGGTATTCGTGGGAGAGCATGGCAAGGAAGCGGCTTTTCTGTTCAAGCGCCCGATGTTCGTTCTCCAGGGCCTCTTCAAGGTCATGCTGCTTGTGACGCAGCTCCCGAGTCATCTCGTCCGCCAGTTCCAGGGCCTTCCCTTCCGCATTGCGCGCCGCACCGAGGGCCATCTGTTCGGCGGCATGCACCCGTTCGGTCAGGGCAAGGGTCATCAGCACCATGTTCATCAGCGAGGCGATCTGCACACCATGCAGGTTCCACCAGGCGATCGGCAGGACCCCCAACAGCCGCATAAAATGGACGGTGTAGCCGATGTTGCTGACCCCGAAGGCTGCCAGGTAGAGCAGGGCTCCCGGCTCTTTGCGCCTGACCTCCCTGATGCTGAGCCCGACCAGCAGGATGATGGTGGCCAGCAGGGCGATCAGGGTGACCGGAGCCACGGCCCCGTAAAAGTCGAACGGCACCGAGAGCATCACCAGGCAGCCCAGGATGAGTTGGAAGATGAAGTAACGATGCAGCCATGAACCGGGCTGCAGACGGAACAGGCAGATGGCAAACGGAGTGAAGACCGCTGTTGCGAGACCTAAACCGCCGCCTGTCAGATAATCGGACAGGAGATGGGCCTGACCCGGCAGCAGCAGCGGCAGAAAACCGGCCATGCCGATGTGGGTGATGAACAGGGCCAGAATGTACAGGGCAAAGTAGAGGAACAGCCGGTCCCGCAACCGCAGAAACACTACCAGGTTGATCAGACCGATCACCAGAGCAACGGCAAGGTAGCCGCCGTTCAACAGGATGCTGAGGTTGTTGAAACTGATGATGGATGCCGGGGTGTGAATAGAGCCGGCCAGGGTCACAGCGCTGGTGGACTGCACCCGGAGATAGACCGTACACGGGGTGTCAGGCACCAGGGTGAACGGGATCAGGTAGTCGCTGGAAAGAGGGGCCTGGCCATCAAGCGGGGTATGATCGCCTGCC
>CAZOTC010000416.1:0-2190 GCA_964582605.1 uncultured Geobacter sp.
CTTGACCCTGACCGCTCTTGAGATCGTACTGGGCATCGACAACATCATCTTTATCAGCATCCTGACCGGCAAACTGCCGGAACATCAGCGTGAAAAGGCCCAGAAGATCGGGCTCTCGCTGGCCATGATCACCCGTATCCTGCTGTTGTTCTCGCTGGCCTGGATCATGAAGCTGACCACCCCGTTCTTCCACGTTCTGGGACACGGCGTTTCCGGGCGGGATCTGATCCTGATCATCGGCGGCCTGTTTCTGCTGGCCAAGAGCACCATAGAGATTCACGATAAACTGGAGGGCGAAGAGCACCATGCCGACGGCAGCAAGGGGGCTGTTTCTTTCAACGGAATCCTGGTTCAGATCATGTTCTTGGACATCGTCTTTTCTCTGGATTCGGTGATTACGGCGGTTGGGATGGCCCGTCAGCTGGGCGTCATGGTAACGGCGGTGATGATTTCAGTCGGGATCATGCTGTTCTTTGCATCATCAGTCAGCCGTTTTGTTGACCGGCACCCCACGGTAAAGGTACTGGCCCTGTCGTTTCTGCTGATGATCGGCGTGGCCCTGATTGCCGATGGTCTCTCATTCCATATCCCCAAAGGGTACATCTACTTCTCAATGGCCTTCTCCATCTTTGTTGAGATGATCAACATCAAGGTGCGCAGAAATGCAGAGAAGCCGGTCAAGCTGCGGCAGCAGCTCAGCTGAAAATCTACTCACGCAGAGGCGCGGGCGCGGGGAACAGCTTGATAAATCTGGATGACATAACCGGAAAGATAATTGAGTCGGCAATCAAACTTCATAAACTGTATTGGGGCCGGGGCTTCTGGAATCGGTCTATGAAGATGATCCTCGCTCGTGATCTTGAACGCTGCGGATTAACAATTGAAAGGCAAAAATCTATCAGCTTCGAATATGATGGACTTTGATTTGATGATGCGTTCAGCGTGGATCTGCTGGTTGAAGGAGCTGTTGTCGTAGAACTGAAGTCAGTAGAAAAACTGGCACCCGTACACTCCAAGCAGCTTTTAACGTATCTCAGGTTACTTGATTTACCGGTTGGTTTACTGCTCAACTTTGGTGCAGCTACACTTAAAGACGGGCTGCACCGTGTTGTCAACCATCTTGATCCCTCCCGCATCCCCACGCCTCCGCGTGAACCGGTTTTAAGATCTTCTGTACTCAGCCGTGGGCCAGAACGGTATCCCGCCCCGTGGCGTAAACTCTCCCTTCACCCGCAGCCAGACCGGATCAAGCAGCTTGACCAGGTCGTTACAGATCCGGTTGACGCCGGCCTCGTGAAACTCACCGTGCATCCTGAATGATCCCAGGTACAGCTTAAGGCTCTTACTCTCCACACAACGCCCATCCGGCTGATAATCAATAATGATCGTGCCGAAATCAGGCTGTCCGGTCATGGGGCAGAGACAGGTAAACTCCGGGCAGGTTATATGCAGCGTACCGGTGCAACCACAGGGGTTCAGCTCTTTGCTTGCGTAGGGGGAGGGAAACCACTCAAGCAGTCCTGCATCCGGCTGATCATAACGGTACGTGGTGGCCTTTCCTTCTCCCAGGCTCTTCAATCCTTCATGCAACCCCATCACACCCTCCTTGCAAAGCTGTTTTCATGCGGTACAATTTACACAGGTTATATACATCGATTTCCCCGGATTTGAAAGGAGAAGCCATGCCGGCTGCCGAAGAACTGCTTGCGTTGTACCAGGACCGCAAAGGAGAAGAGATTGCTGTTGGCGACTGGCTGCAGATTGATCAGGCCCGGATTGACGCCTTTGCACAGGCCACCGGCGACCTGCAGTGGATTCACATTGATCCGCAACGGGCTGCGGTTGAATCACCGTATAAAAGCACCATTGCCCACGGCTTTCTGACCCTGTCGCTGCTGCCAATGCTGACCCAGGCCAACGCTGCGGGGCAGTTTGAAAAGAACTATCCCGGCATGCGGCTGCGGGTCAACTACGGCCTGAACAAGGTTCGTTTTCCGAGTCCGGTCAAGCCGGGCAACCGGCTCCGCGCCCGCACCAGCGTGCAGGATGTAGCCATGGCAGGAAACGGGGTAGAGATCATCTACCTGCTGACGATTGATATTGAAGGAGCTGACAAACCGGCCTGTGTGGCTGAGCAGGTGGTGAGAGTCTACCCCTGAGGTACAGACCATGCAATTTGATATCTGCCCA
>CAZOTC010000417.1:0-2188 GCA_964582605.1 uncultured Geobacter sp.
AACCATGGCCGGAGCGAGCAGCGGGACCATTTCCGGAAACAGCACCAGCGGCTGCAGCTATAGCGGCACGTTGCAGACCCGTGCTGACGATCCGGCGGTGTTCAGCCTGGCCATGACGGAGACCTGCCAGACAACCAGTACTGCCATGAGCGGCATAGCTACGGTAAATGCTGCCAAGACCGGCACATCATGGGCCTTTACCACCGGTGATCAGACAAGAGGTGGGTTGTTTAGCGGGCAGAAGCAGTAACACGACCAAGATCATGTAGCTCAAGCCCCGGAGCAGTACAAACTGCCCGGGGTTTTTCAGCTTGATTTTAATGCCGTTGATGTGATAGTAAATTTCGCTTATTACTTCACACGCCCTGAAGTAAACCGGCGGTGTCCCTTGTGACGTGCGGGGATTCAAACGGGGCGGAGGACAAACCAAAGGAGAAACACCATGTCAAGCATCAGCATGAAGGAACTGCTGGAGGCCGGCGTCCACTTCGGCCACCAGACCAAGCGTTGGAACCCCAAAATGAAGCCCTATATCTTCGGGGCACGTAACGGCATCTACATTATCGACCTGCAGAAGACCGTCCGTTACTTTAAATCCGCTTACAATTATGTCAGGGAATCTGCTGAACAGGGCAATTCGGTACTGTTCGTAGGCACCAAGAAGCAGGCTCAGGACTCGGTTGCCGAAGAGGCTACCCGTTGTGGCCAGTACTATGTTAACCAGCGTTGGCTGGGCGGCATGCTGACCAACTTTTCCACCGTGAAGCAGAGCATTGAGCGCCTGAAGAAGCTGGATGCCATGTTTGAAGACGGCACCATTGAGGCCTACACCAAGAAGGAAGCGCTCAAGATGGATAAAGAGCGTGAAAAGCTTGAAAAGGTACTGGGCGGTATCAAGAACATGACCAAACTGCCCGGTATGATGTTCGTTATCGACCCCAAGAATGAAGAGATCGCTGTTCAGGAAGCGCAGAAACTGGGGATTCCGGTGGTTGCCATCGTTGACACCAACTGCGACCCGGATATGATTGACTATGTCATCCCCGGCAACGACGATGCTATCCGTGCCATCCGCCTGCTTGCCTCCAAGATCGCCGATGCCGTACTGGAAGGCAACGATGCCCGCAACGCCTCGCTGCAGAGCGATGCAGAAGGTGCAGACGATCTTGAGGAAGCACTGGGTGACGACGTTGCCTGCGAGGCTTCTGCTGACTAGTCGACTGTTTAAAAGATCAAGAACAGACCTTACCTAGATTACAGATGACCACGCAGATGTGGTCCGGAGGATATGAGAAGATGGCTATTTCAGCTGCACAGATCAATGAGTTGAGAAAATCAACCGGAGCCGGAATGCTTGACTGCAAGAAGGCACTGGAAGAGATGGGCGGAGATATGGAGCAGGCGGTTGACTACCTGCGCAAGAAAGGCCTGGCTGCTGCTTCCAAAAAGGCAGGCCGTGCCGCAACCGAGGGAATGGTGGCAACTGCCATTTCTGCCGATGCAAAAAGCGGTGTACTGGTTGAGATCAACAGTGAGACTGACTTTGTTGCCAAGAACGACAAGTTCCAGGATTTTGTGAAGCAGGTGGCCGACCATGTCCTGCAGAAGAACCCTGCTGATATGGATGCCCTGCTGGCACAGCCGTTTGCCGGTGACGCATCCAAGACCGTGCAGACCCTGCTGACCGAGGCAATTTCCGTAATCGGCGAAAACATGCAGATCCGCCGTTTTGTCAGCTACAGTGCCGACAAGGGGGCTGTCGGTTCATATATTCATGCCGGGGGCAAGATCGGCGTACTGGTTGAAGCTGCCTTTGACGGCGCTGCAGACGAACGGCTGACCGCCTGTATCAGGGATGTTGCCATGCATGTGGCAGCGGCATCCCCTTCCTACCTGCAACGCAGTGAAGTGCCGACTGACGTTCTGGAGCGGGAGAAGGAGATCTACCGTGACAAGGCTCGCCAGACCGGCAAGCCGGAGAACATCATCGAAAAGATCATTGAAGGTCAGGTCAACAAGTTTTACGGCGATATCTGCCTGCTCGAGCAGGCCTTTGTCAAGGACCCGGATAAATCAGTGCAGAAGTTTGTTGACGAAACCGGCAAGGCACTGGGTGGCACCATCACCTTGAAGCGCTTTACCAAGTTTGTGCTTGGTGAGGGGCTTGAAAAGAAAGAATCCGATTTTG
>CAZOTC010000418.1:0-2172 GCA_964582605.1 uncultured Geobacter sp.
AACCTTGCGATTCATACCTACATTAACAAACAGTTAAAACCGAATCTGTTCGCACTGACCGATCAGGTGCGCAGCCCTGAGTACTTCGATCCGGTCTGGATGTCGTCCACCTATGCCGTACGGGGCATTGACACCCTGTATCGCAGCCAGATGAAGGGCACGTATTATTACAAAGAAGCGGCCATTAATGCCAGAAGCCCGGAAAACGAGGCGGATGATTTTGAACGCAGCTTTATCAATCGCCTGAAGCAGGAGCCAGGTCTTGAAAAACTGTCCGGCGTGCGGACGTTTGACGGCAGCCCCTACTTTTTTACGCTGATTCGTGGCGAGACCATGGAAAAGGGCTGTCTGCGCTGTCACAGCACCCCGGACAGGGCACCGGGCTGGATGGTAACCACCTACGGCGCCACACGCAGCTTTAACCGTACGGACGGCGAACTGGTTTCGGCCATATCAATCAGGATTCCGTTACTCGAGGCTTACCAGAATGCCAACCGGTTTTCCGCCCAACTATCGTTGCTGCTGCTCGGCATCCTGCTGGTGACCTATTACCTGCAAAACCGCCTGATAACCCATCTGGTCATCGCCCCGCTTGACCGGTTCCGTTCCCAGGCCGAATCTATTGCACAGAATGCCGAACAGGTCGGCGCCCAGATACCGGACGAGCATTCATTTGAGATGAACGAGATAGCCCGTTCCTTCAACAAGATGTCAACCCGGATCAAGCTGTTTGTTGACGGGCTTGAACAGACGATTCAGAAACGCACCGTACAGCTGGCTGAAAGTGAGGCCAAGTTCAGACTGCTGTTCGAGAACATGACCACCGGTTTTGCCCTGCACCAGATGCTCTATGATGAACAGGGCAAGCCGTCGGATTACCGCTTCATTGAGGTAAATCCTGCCTTTGAAAAGCTGACCGGTCTGCAGGCCTCCGGGGTGGTCGGCAAGACGGTACGGGACGTCATCCCTGCTACAGAGGACTACTGGCTGGAGATCTACGGCACGGTTGCCAGCACCGGCGTACCGGTCTCGTTTGATCATTATTCCGAAGGACTGCAGCGCTATTACAAAGTCTGGGCCTTTTGTCCCCAGCCGGGCTACTTTGCAACGATATTCAACGACATTTCTGATCTGGTTCTGCTTGAAGATCAGCTTCGGCAGTCGCAGAAGCTTGAGGCGATCGGGCGCCTTGCCGGAGGTGTTGCCCATGATTTCAACAACAAGCTGATGGTGATCCTCGGCAATACCGAACTGGCCCAGATGGCGCTGCCCGACACCGGCAGACTACAGGAACGGCTGCAGCAGATTACTCAGGCAGCGGTCCAGTCACGGGAGATCACAACCCAGCTACTGGCTTTCTCTCGACAGCAGCTGACCTCCCCCCGTCCGGTTGAACTGAATCCGGTAGTGCAGGCAACCGTTACCAATCTGGCGGTGTTGATTGGTGATGCTGTCCGGTTGAGCTTCATCCCGGAACAGGAGTCCGGGATGGTGTATATGGATCCGGTCCAGCTTGACCAGATCATTATGAATCTTGTCCTGAATGCCCGCGACGCCATGCCGGACGGCGGTGTTATCACCATTACGGCAGCACGGACAACCATTGATACGCAGTCACGCCTCCCGTGCAAGGAAGCGGTGCCGGGCGAATATCTGCTGCTGAGTGTCAGGGATAACGGAGCAGGGATTGACGCAGAGACCCTTGAACATATCTTTGAACCGTTTTTTACCACCAAAGAGGTAGGCAGCGGTACCGGACTCGGCCTTGCTACCGTCTACGGAATAGTAGCGCAAAACAAAGGCTTCATCGACGTCAGCAGCCAGGTCGGTATCGGAACCGTCTTCACTATCTACCTGCCTGCCCTTCCGGCTGCGCCGGATTGACGGCAATCAGGGCTTCGTGTAGAGTTGCTGCCTGTCGAGACACACAGCAACTGCCGTAGACCGAAAGGGGTGTCATGCCGGAGAAGATTGCAATAGATACCGACTTCATCAAGCTGGACAGTTTTCTGAAACTTGCCGGTGTGGTGATGAGCGGCGGCGAAGCCAAGGAGATGATCCAGGACGGCATGGTTGAGGTAAATGGCGATGTGGAAAAACGCCGGGGCCGGAAGCTGTATCCGGGCGACCGGGTTCTGTTTGACTGTAACGCCGCCTTTATCGTGGAGCGGG
>CAZOTC010000419.1:0-2171 GCA_964582605.1 uncultured Geobacter sp.
GGTGAAGCTGAACGGCAAGCTGAAGAAGGCAGAGGCAACGGTCTGGTGGCAGGCCTGGAATAAGGAAGCACCGTACCGGCTGACATCGTGGAAATGGAAATAAATGTAGTCTGATACAACGTTTTCAGGCCTTCCATGTGGTACATTCGTTACAAGCAAGAGGAGGAATATTCAGATGAAAAAGGGATACCTTGCTGTCGGTGCGGTAATGATGCTCGCTGCTCTCCTGATGTTTCAGGCAACCGCTGATGCAGGCACTGTCGCCATCAACAACAAGTTTGCAAGCGCCGTCAGGGTCGGTATCTATGCCGGTGCCTCGGAAAGCCAGGTGACGGTCTATCCGGGGGAATCCCGGACCTACACTACCTTCATCAGCAAGAGCATCGACAAGATCAACGTAATGAACACTGCAGGTGGAGCAAATCCGCTGCTGGGCAGCTATACTGTCCCAGCGCCGTCAGCATCCACCGACTACACTGTTGGCGTTGATAGCAACGGTGCTGTTGCCGTGACGGTTGCGGTCATACCGTAGGAAGGGCCTGCCATGATGTTGAAGACTCTGCTGGTATGCTGTCTGCTTGCTGTTGCGTTAATCTCCGGCTGCAGCAGCAATGATCCTGCTCTGCAGGCTGTTGCCCTTGACCGTACATTCAATCCTGCGCTCGGCTATACCCTGTTTTCACCAGGTTCCGGTTTTTCCAGTCGTGGGGTTGAGGTGGCTTTGCAATCGGACGGCAAGATCATCGTCATGGGCTCAACCGTCAACGGTCAGGATGACGACCTGCTGCTGGTCCGCTACACCAAAGAGGGGCTGCTTGACACCAGCTTCGGTACTAACGGCTATCTCCGCTATGGGAATTATGACCGTGACCGGGGTTTGGGGCTGGCCGTTCTGCCGGGTGATGATGCGATTATCGTGACCGGCTATTCAACCATAGGGGGCAGCCGGGAGCTGCTGGTGGTCAAGTTTTCCGCCAACGGAACATTTGTGAAGGACCTGCTCTACTCCGACCTGGGAACCGATATCGGCTTTGGTATTGCACTGACCCCGGACCGGAAGATCGTCATTATCGGAGAGAGTTCGTCATCCCGGACACGGAAACAGGATCTGCTGCTGTTGCGGCTGGATTTTGATCTGCAGTTTGATCCGGGCTTTGCCCAGCTTGGTGCCTTTCATTACAACGGTCCGGCCAATGAAAGCGAAAAAGGGTTTGCGGTGGTGGTTCAGCCTGACGGCAAGCTGGTTGCCGGCGGTGCTGCGGTGAACAGCAACAGCAAGGAAGATATGCTGGTGATCCGGGTCAATCAGAACGGCACGCTGGACAGCAGTTTCGGTACAAACGGCAGTTTTCACTGGAGCAGTGCCGGTGATTACGCTGATTATGCCAATAACCTTGCCCTGCAGCCGGATGGCAGGATTGTTGTAACCGGCGCGGCAGGCACTGCAACCGGTTTTCAGATTGCCACCCTGCGGCTGCTTTCCTCCGGGCAGCTTGACAGCGGATTCGGCCTGAACGGCATGGTCATCTATGCCGGGCTGACCGGTGTAGACGCCTATCCCTACGGCCTGCTGGTGCAGCAGGACGGCAAGATTGCTGTTGCCGGAAGCAGCATGAACAGCACTGGCAACAAGGATGCGGTTGTGCTGCGCTATACGGCTGACGGGCAGCTTGACCCGCTCTTTGGCGTGGGGGGGCTGCTCGTCTTTGATGCCCCCGGTGGCGGCACCGATGTGGCCAATGGGCTTGCACTGCAGGCGGATCAGGCGCTGTTGGTGACCGGCTATTCCAGCAACGGGCAGTCTGATTCGGTTCTGACCTGGCGCCTGAGGTAGTCTTTTCTGGTATAGCCTGCTGCGGTTGATGTGCGGGTTGACATCGGCCGTTTGTAGCGGAACGTCTGTTTGACACGGGAGGATAGCGATGGACAGGGAGCAGGTCTGTGCTGACGTTGCCATGATTCTGCATGAGCTGCTGTCGGTCAATGGCTCGGTGTATGAGCCCCATCAGCATCTGCAGCGTGATCTTGGCATTGACTCAATCCGGTTTGTGCAACTGGTTCTAGCCCTGGAGGATCGCTTTGTGATCAAGGTCCTTGATGCTGACGTCTTGAGGTTACGGTCTGTGGGAGACTGTATAGATCTTGTTATGGAGCGGATAAACCATTGAACC
>CAZOTC010000420.1:0-2166 GCA_964582605.1 uncultured Geobacter sp.
CCGGTCAGTACGATCAGATACACGCCAAATGGCTGGGGGTGCTGGAGCCGGAAGGGCTGGCCATCGGCAAGGCGATCAAGCTGGCTATTCTGGTGTTGGTGCCGCTCTTGCTGGTGTTAGGGGGGATGGCGTTCTGGTCCCGTTCTCTGCACAAACAGGTGGCCCTGCGCACCGCTGATCTGACCCGCGAGATTGCCGAGCGGACTGCTGCTGAAGAAGAGCTGCGCCGCAACCAGCAACAACTGGTGCAGGCCGACAAGATGGCGGCCCTGGGGGTATTGGTCTCAGGGGTGGCGCACGAAATCAACAACCCAAACGGCCTGATCCTGCTGAACATGCCGATCCTGAAAGATGTCTGCGCTGATGCCCTGGAGCTGCTGGAACAGCACTGCCCGGATCAGGATCAGATCCGGCTGGGGGCCTGCCGTACCGGCGCATCCGGCAGGAACTGCCCCAAATGCTGGATGAGATGCAGGACGGTGCGCGGCGGATCAAGCGGATTGTGGAAGACCTGAAGGACTTTGCCCGCCAGGATGATGCCGCCCTGATGGAGCCGCTGAACCTGAATCAAGTGAGTCAGGCAGCGGTACGGCTGGTGGAACGTTCATTACGCACGGCAACCAACCGCTTTGAGGCTGAATATGCCGAGCCGTTGCCGCCGGTACGAGGCAACAGCCAACGGATTGAGCAGGTGCTGGTCAACCTGTTGTTGAATGCCTGTCAGGCACTAACTGATACGAACCGCGGCATCTTCCTGTATACTTTTATTAATGAAACCAACACTATGGCTGGTGTTTCCGTGCGAGACGAAGGTTGCGGCATTGCGCCGGAACATCTGGATCGCCTGACCGACCCGTTCTTCACCACCAAACGGGAGAGCGGCGGTACCGGCCTGGGGCTGTCGGTCTCAGCCGGAATCGTCAAGGAGCATGGCGGCAGCCTGCAGTTTTCCTCACCACCCGGTCAGGGGACCACGGTAACCCTGCTGCTACCTCTTGCCCAGAATCAGACCCAATAAAAATTTTACCGCAGAGGACGCAGAGGTTCGCAGAGTTAAAACAGCCGGCTGCTGAATCAGCCTTAAAATCCACGAGGGATTCAAGATTTTTCTGCCTATTTCTTGTTTCTCCTCTGTTTTCCTCTGATCCCTCTGCGGTAAAATTCGTTTTATGGTAATTTCAGATCCGGGTGAATCCGTACAATCCGCGTCATCCGCGTTCTATCATCATGGCCTTTCACCGGTTTTATAGTAAGGAGCGTGCACATGTCTGAAACCCTCTTCCCCTCCTTTGGCATTCTGCTGGTGGATGATGAACCGGCCTGGCTGCGCTCCGTCTCCCTGACCCTGGAGCGCTCCGCCGGCATCACCAACATCCGCAGCTGCTCCGACAGCCGTCAGGTAATGGAGATCCTGGCCGGGGGCGGCTTCGGCCTGGTACTGCTGGACCTGACCATGCCGCACCTCTCCGGCGAAGAGCTGCTGACCCTGATTGCCGAACAACACCCCGAAATCACCTGCATCGTGATCAGCGGCCTGAACCAGGTGGCAACCGCGGTCAACTGCATTAAAAAAGGGGCCTTTGACTACTTTGTCAAGACCGTGGAAGAAGACCGGCTGGTGGGAGGGGTGCTGCGGGCGATCAGGATGCTGGAGCTGGAGCGGGAAAACCGGGAGATGCACAGCCGTCTGCTGAGTGGCAGCCTGCGCAGACCCGAGCTGTTCAGCCCGTTTGTGACTGCCGATCCGGCCATGCTGACCCAGTTCGCCTATATCGAAGCGGTGGCCAAAAGTCCTCAACCCCTTTTGATTACAGGCGAAAGCGGCACCGGCAAGGAACTTCTGGCACGAGCCGCCCATGGTGCCTCCGGCTGCAAGGGACCGCTGGTGGCGGTCAACGTGGCCGGGCTGGATGACACGGTCTTCAGCGACACCCTCTTTGGCCACCAGCGCGGCGCCTACACCGGTGCCGACCAGCCCCGCAAGGGGATGATCGAGGAGGCAGCCGACGGCACCCTGTTTCTGGACGAGATCGGCGATCTGGGCATCGCCTCACAGGTCAAGCTGCTGCGGCTGCTGCAGGAAGGGGAGTACTACCCGCTGGGCAGCGACCGGCCCAAGCGGTTGCGGGCCCGGGTGATCGTGGCCACCCATGCCGATCTGGCGGC
>CAZOTC010000421.1:0-2166 GCA_964582605.1 uncultured Geobacter sp.
GGATACTGTCGAATATAACGTTCAAAAACAGCAATCAGTTGTTCCATGCCGGCCTTGATTGACTGGCGATGGTGGCCGTGACTGCCCTGAAAGATGATCGGCTCATCCATCAGCGTTGCGTAGCGGCCATCCGGCAGAAGCGGAACAAATACCGGCAGGACCGGGGCTCCGGTGGCCATGGCAAGATAGGCTGCACCAACCGGAATATCGGTTGGTTGACCGAAAAAATCAAGCTGAACCGTATTGGAAGAGCCATCGCGGTCACCGATCAGACAGATAATCTCATTGCGCCGCAGGGCGTTAACCGCCTCTATCACTGCCAGAGGTGAGGTATCATGGCGATCAACATAGATCACCCCGATTCCCCGTTCAGCGCGGACCTGCTCCCGCTGCTGATTGACCTTTGCATCCGGTTCAGGAAAGGTCATCACATGCAGCTTGTAGCCCAGGTCTGCCAGACCAAGACCACCCAGTTCCCAGTTACCAAAATGGGGAGAGATCAGGATCGCCCCGTTGCCGTTGGCAAGGGCATCTTCAAGCGGCTGACCGGAACTGCGGTGACCGATCAGGGCCTGAAGACGGTCACCCCGCAACTGAATCATCAACATGACATCACACCAGTTGCGGGCATATTTGTAGTAACTGGCGATCAGCAGCCTCTCAACCTGCCGCCTGCCGGTCACTATCCGCAGGTTTGCCCGCATGCCACGGCGCTGCCGCGGTGTCAGCAGGTAAAACAGTGTCCCCCAGAACAGGGCAAAGGGGGCATGCAGCCGGCGGGGCACCAGCATGGTAAACAGCTTGATAAAGAACAGGTTGAGACTGCTATAAAGCGACATTATCCGTTACAGGTTCCGTTCTTTTTGTTAAAGGCCGGATGTTCCCTGAACTCCTCTTCCCAGACCTGATCAGCAATCTCGCCATACTTGCGGGAATACTGATCCATCTGATCTGACAGCCCGGTAAAGATTTCTTCAGCACCCTCATGGGTAGGATAGGCCCCTTCACTCTCAAAGAACTCGCGGCCGTTTTCCGGATGATCAATCAGCATACAGGGACGCAACAGGTTTTCATGTTCTCCCTGTTTTTCACGTATTTTGCGGAACAGGGAGGACCCCAGGGCATCCTTCAGGCTGGTGCGACGGATGTTGTCCACGGCAAAATGGCAGAAAACACAGGGCTCAATATCTCCGCTGGCATTGATATGCAGATATTTTCGCCCGGCAGCCAGACAGCCGGAGATCATCGGCCCGTCATTCCAGAAATCAACAAACAGCATCGGCTTGGTGGCCCGGAACTGAACCGTTGCCCGCCGCAACTGATCACGCTGTTCCGGTGACGGCATCAGGGCAGGATCAGGTTCTCTGCCCACCGGCACATAGGAAAACAGCCAGAGCGCAAACACCCCCTGTTCCAACAGGAAGTCAATATAGGCCGGATCGGTGATAATGTCGGTATTTTTGCTGGAATGGGTAAAGGAACCGCAGAAGGAGAGTCCGTTTTCACGCAACAACCGCATGGCGTTCATCACCTTCTTGAAATGACCGGCGCCCCGCCGCTCATCGGTTTCCTGCTCATACCCTTCCAGCGAGAAGGCCGGCATGACGTTGCCCACCGCAATCAGGCGCTGCACCAGGGCATCATCAATCAGCCCACCGTGGGTAAAGACCAGAAAGGCCATGTCGCTATGCTTTTCAAACAGATCAAAAATTCCCTGCATGAAAAACGGCTCACCGCCGGAAATCACCGCAAAATAGATCCCCATCTCCTTCATCTGGGTCAGTACACCGTCAATCTCGTCCAGGGTTAATTCCAGGGACTTGTTGTAGTCTCCGGCGTAGCAGCCGTAACAGGACAGGTTACAGCGCATGGTAACTGAAATTACAACCGTAGAGGGCGGATAGAATCCGTTTACGTCGGCCCATTCCTTACGTTTGTTGGTACCGGAAAGCAGATGATTTACAGCCAGATTGGTGATCCATTTATCACGCTGATTGGGATGTAACTCCTTCAGAATCCGGCGAGGAAATTCAATGGAGGGGTGCTTCTGCTGCACAAGGTTGCGGATCCAGCGGATGCGGTTCCGGTAGTACTCCTTCTTGGGGATCATCTCCATCAGGTGAGTCATCTTGATCAAGGTCTCATCCGATGAACTGGTTGCCATGT
>CAZOTC010000422.1:0-2165 GCA_964582605.1 uncultured Geobacter sp.
GGGCTGCTGATGCTGCAGTGCGGCTTTTTTCTGGGACCGCTGGCTGGTGGCTGGCTGCTGCCCCAGGGGGGGTACCCGCTTCTGTTTGGTGCGGCTGCCTGTGCGCTGTTGTTGGCAGCAGTTCTGGTGCTGGCAGTGAGGAACAGCGATGTCTGATACCTTGCCGATACTGCATGAGGTCACTGCAAGCGGCTCCGGCACTCTGGCCCTGATCGTTGAACGTCGCGGCTCTGTTCCCCGTGGGGTGGGGGCCATGCTGTTGCTCCGCCCGGACGGCAGCTGCTGCGGCACCGTGGGGGGAGGCAGTCTGGAACAGCAGGTTGTTGCTGCCCTGTGTCAGATAGAACAGGATGGTCATAGCCGTATCCGCTCATTTCAGCTGCTGCCGGAACAGGACGGTATGCCCTGCGGCGGCAGTCTTACCCTGTTGCTGGCAAAGCTGTCTCCTGCTGCAATCCCTGTTTTTGCGCAAGCAGCAGCAGGCTTGGAAGCGGGCAGCGCCTGTACCCTGCAAGTCGGTCTGACTGACAGCGGTCAGGTCTGCTGGTCTCTGGATTTACCACTGCATGATGCGGTGCAGCTTTATACCATTCCGCTTCAGCCTGCTCCGTGGCTGTTGATCTGTGGGGCAGGGCATATCGGTCAGGCCTTGGCCCCGATGGCTGTTGCTGCAGGATTCAAGGTTTCGGTGCTTGATGACCGGGCTGAGCTGCTTGGTGCATATCGTTTTCATGCTGCTGTTGAAACGGTTGTAGTCAAGGGATTTGAAAGCTGTCTGCGGTGTCAACAGATTACACCGGCCACCGCTGTGCTGATTGTGACTTATGGGCATCAGTATGACCGGGTTGTGCTGGAGCAGGCCTTGGTAACTGATGCCGGGTATATCGGTATGGTGGGCAGTCGCCGCAAACGTGAGGAACTGTTTGGTCAGTTACGTGCCGATGGCGTGCCAGAGCAGGCGTTGCAGCGAGTGCGTTGTCCGGTGGGGCTGCCGATCAATGCCGAGACACCGGCCGAGATCGCGGTCAGTATCCTGGCTGAGATAATCGCTTTCAGGCGTGGCAGGGGATGAAGACCGCTGTTGTAATTCTGGCTGCCGGATTTTCCATCCGGATGGGCCGTGATAAGGCGTTGCTGGAGCTCGGTGGAAAAACGGCACTTGAACGAGTGGTGAGCTGCTATCAAGCGGTGGATGTATCGCCGATTGTCGTGGTAAGCGGACAGAATCATGAACAGCTGCAGACTCTTCGGTTGAATGTGGATCTAGTGATGAATCCGAACCCTGAAGAGGGGATGTTTTCCTCAGTCAAATGTGGCGTAGCAGCTCTGAAATGCAGATCTGATGCTTTTTTCGTGCACCCGGTGGATATCCCGTTGATAAAGGTCAGTACGCTTGAGCTGATGTTGGGCGCACTTTCAGAGCAGACTGAGGTTTGTGGTATCGTACCTGTATTTGCCGGAAAACGGGGACATCCCCTGTTGTTGTCCGCGCAGTCGGCTGGTGCTATTCTTGCTTATAACGGTACAGACGGGTTGAGAGGGCTGTTGTCCCGCTGTCCCCTGTTTGAGGTTCCGGTCAAAGATCAAGGGGTGCTATTGGGAATGAATACAGTGCAGCAATATGCGGATCTGCAACAGTATCTGGCAGCGCAGCAGTCATAAAACTCATGGAGCGCAGCTATGGAAAACCAGTTCAGGATTCTGTTCCGTGGAGAAGTCGCTGCAGGGGCCGATTTGGCAGCCGTCAAAAACAGGCTGCAACAGCTGACAAAATTTGATGCCGAACGGATCGAGCAGCTCTTCACCCGGCCTGAAACCGTACTTAAAACAGGGCTTGATCGAGCCACTGCAGAACGTTATCAGGCAGCGATTCAGGCCACCGGCGCCATCTGCAGTATAGAGCCGCTGCAGCCTGCAGTTGTCCCTGCCTTTGCCGCATCTTCACCTCCTCCGCTACCATCACCAGCTCCACCGACACCGGAAACCACCTGTCCCAAATGCGGTGTCCGGCAGCCAGCCGGAGACAGTTGTACCGCCTGCGGGATTATCTATGCCAAGTATGACCCGACCAGGAACAACATCCCTGACCCCCCCCTGCTGCAGCCGGTCAAAGAGCCGGGTACCGGTCCGCTGGAAATCGGTATCATAGCCCTGCTGGTGGTGGT
>CAZOTC010000423.1:0-2161 GCA_964582605.1 uncultured Geobacter sp.
TCGGCGGTCTGGACCATGTTATCGCCTCCGGTAAGAACATCAACCTGCTGGTTCTTGACACCGAGGTGTACTCCAACACCGGCGGCCAGGCATCCAAGTCCACCCCTCTGGGCGCAGTTGCCCAGTTTGCTGCAGGCGGCAAGCCGGTATCCAAGAAAGACCTGGGTATGATCGCCATGTCCTACGGTACGGTCTATGTGGCTGCCGTTGCCCTGTCCAATCCGGCTCAGTGTATCAAGGCCATGCTGGAGGCCGAGGCCTTTGATGGTCCTTCCATCATCCTTGCCTACTCACACTGTATTGCCCACGGTATTGATATGACCAGCGGTGTTGACGCCCAGAAGAAGGCTGTACAGTCCGGCTACTGGCCGCTGTACCGCTACAACCCGGCTCTGGCAGCAGAAAGCAAGAACCCGCTGCAGCTGGACAGCAAGGCTCCGACCATCAGCTTCGAAGAGTACACCAATAACGAGAACCGTTACCGGATGCTCAAGAAGGCCAACCCCAAAGGGGCCGAGGCGATGATGAAGAAGGCCGGTGAGTGGGCCAAGACCCACTTTGCCTACTACCAGAAGCTGGCAGCACTCAGCTTTGACGACAAATAAGCAAACGCTAGAATCCTTGTAGAAGTAGTGTTACAATCCAGCCCCACGGGAAACCGTGGGGCTTTTTTCTGGTGGTGCGCGGATAGGGCGTAGATGAAAAAAAAGTGGATCATTATAGCAGGTCTTTATCTGACCAGCCTTGTCATGCTCTGCGTGATTTCACTCGTCGCCTTGCAACGTTTCAGCAGTATCGAACGTGAAGAGGTTATCGAGGATGTTCACCAGGCACAAAGACTGCTGGCGTCTGAGATTGATACGTTGCTGACCACAGCAGGCGACTACGCCGGGTGGGACGACACCTACGCCTTTGTGCAGAACAGAAATCAAAACTACATTTTACATAGCCTTGGTACGTCGTTCTTTTCCAAACTCAGGCTTAACCTGTTCTGCATTGTAAATCTTTCCGGTGACGTGGTGTATGCCCGTTTTCGCCCAGCCTCCACAGCGCCGGACATGACGCTACCTGATGACCTCAGAACCTATATCGCTCCCCAGGCAAAACTGTTTCAATCGGTCAACCGGCAGAAACCGCTCGGCGGGCTGGTTGCTCTTGAACAGGGTTTTTTTATGGTTGCAGCGAGTCCGATACTGACAACAGAGTCACAGGGGCCTGTCAAAGGGATGCTCGTGCTAGGCAGGTTGTTAAACCGTGAAGAGGTTGACCGAATCGGCAAACGTGCAGATTTTGCTGTCGGGCTGCTTGCTCCAGACAGTGCGGAGTCTGCAAACGTCAGGTGGCAGTTTGCCGGACAGCAGAGAGATGCCCTACCGGTACGTGTCCAGCCGTATGGCAACGAAAGGATGCGTGGCTACAGCATGCTGACGGATATCGACGGCAAGCCGGCAGCGTTACTGTACCTCGAAAAAACACGCCACATCTATGCCGAGGCCAGAACGATCATACTCACTCTGGCTCTTTTCAGCGCTGCTGCATTTGGTCTTGCCGCATTTCTGTTCTACAGGACCGGCAAGCAACTCGCACTCGTTACAATGCAGGAGTATGTCTCCAGTCAGCAGTTGAAGAGTTTTTTTGAGCTTGCGGTTGATGGTATCATGAGGCTTGACCATGAATTGCGGATCCTTGATGCATCGCTACAGGCTGCCGCTCTGACCGGATACTTCGGGGATGAACTGGTCGGTATGCACTTTGATGCGCTCTTTAGTCAGGAGGAGATTGATCGGCAGCCGCTTGACCGTGACCGTCTGAGCGCTGGTCTGCCCGTTACCCTGCAACGGAATCTGAGCAGGAAAGGCGGCGTTTGTGTCCCGGTTGAGATCCGTTTGAAGTATCTTCCGGGTGAGTCCTGCCAATGTGTGATACAGGACCGGACCGAACAGGTCTATTGGGAAAGTAAACTCCACCAGCAACAGGAGCTGCTGAACGGCATCATCAATGGTACCGATGACATCATCTACGCAAAGGACCTTGATGGGCGCCACCTGTTGATCAACAAAACCGGTTTGCGTTTTTTCAACAAAAAAACTGAAGATGTGCTTGGCCTCGGAAATCAGCACCTGTTTCCGCCGGACACAGCTCGTATCATCAGTGAGGCGGA
>CAZOTC010000424.1:0-2161 GCA_964582605.1 uncultured Geobacter sp.
GCTGCCATTGAACTGCCCAAGGCCGATCTGGACCAGATCTTCTCCCATGCGGCCGATGCCGATGCCGGCATGAGTATTGACATTGAGGCCCAGACCCTGACCATGTCCGGTGGCGGCAAGCAGAAGACCTTCAGCTTTGAGCTGTCACCCTTTGACAAGGCGCTTGTGCTGGCCGGCGGCTGGGTCGATTATGCGGACACGAAGTATTGATTTTTAATCCTGTACCTGCCATACTCTAGTTACTTTAGTTAGTAAGGAGGCTGTAATGTTTGGTTTTGGCATGCCTGAACTGATTGTAATTCTGGTGATTGTACTGGTGGTTTTCGGTGCTGGCCGTCTGCCTGAAATTGGTGGCGCTTTGGGTAAAAGCATCCGGAATTTCAAGAACGCCTCTGACGGGAAGGATGAGATCGTTATCAAACCTAAAAAGGAAGACGAGCCAAAGGCCTGACACTTGTACTGATTTATACCTGACCTAATCACGGGACAGCCGACAGCCTTGCCGACTGTCTCTTTTTTTCATGGTTGCATCAATCAGGTTAAGCACCTCCAATTTACGTCGAGACCAGTCCGGGGCGATCAGTTCACTGCGACCATCACCCATCAGGCGGTGAATCACTATCTTCGGATCAATGAGTTCAAGAGCATCGCAAACCAGCTCAACATACTCATCACGCTCCATCAACGCTAACCCGCCGTTTTGATACTCATGCTCCAACTTACTCCCTTTGAGTACATGCAGATGATGCAACTTGATCCCGTCTACCCCTAACCGGTTCAGTTCAATAACAGACTCAAGCATCTGTTCTCTGCTCTCTCCCGGTAATCCGAAAATCAGGTGGGCGCAAATGCGGATCTTGCTTTCCTGACACCGTCTAACGGCATCAACAAAACAGGCATGCGTATGTCCGCGATTGATCGAAGCAAGGCTCTGGTCGTGCATGGTCTGCATTCCCAGTTCAATCCAGAGATAGGTTTGTGTATTCAGTTCCGACAACAGCTTGAGTACATCAGCAGGCAGACAATCGGGGCGCGTACCAACAATTAGTCCGACTACATCAGGGTCGTTCAGTGCATCCGAATAGAGCGCCCGTAGATGCTCGACCGAAGCATACGTATTACTGTACGCCTGAAAGTAAGCCAAGAATTTTTCAGCCCTGAATTTTCTGATCAGGTAGTCTTTGCTCTTCTGCAGTTGCAGTTCAACCGGAAGCTCTATCTGGACCCCGACTGCAGCTGATCCACGTTCACCGCAAAACGTACAACCCCCGACAGCAATGGTACCATCTCGATTCGGGCAACTGAAACCGGCATCCAGGGACACACGTTGGACACGACAGTGAAATCTGTTCTTTAGAATATCTGAAAAGGCTGTATAGCGCTTAAGAATCATATAAAAAAAGGGACGACAATGTTGTCGTCCCTGTACACCTCATAATATTATAGATTGCAATGCTACTTTCGTGCAGCCTTGGCAGCAACCTGCATACGTATCAGGGCTCGCTCAAGAGCTGCTTCGTAGATCTTGAACTGCTTGTCTTCAGGTGACAGTTTTTTAAGTGCAGCTTCGGCACGTCCGAGTGCAGCCTTGGCACGCTCAAGATCGATCTCGTCGGAACGCTCCGCTGTCTCAACAAGAACGATGATCTTATCGTCCTGAACCTCAAAATAGCCCCAGTTCAGCGCCATGCAGGCGGCAACGCCGTCTTTTTTGTAGCACAGTTCACCAATATTAAGTGAAGTGAGGAACGGGGCGTGGCCAGGAAGCACACCAAACTCACCAAGTTTACCGGTAGCAGTCACTTCATCTACATAATCATCAAGTACTTTGCTATACGGCGTCACGATTTCAAGCTTCATCTTCTCAGCCATTGTATGGAGCTCCGTAAGGGCTTGTATTCAGCCCTGCAGGTTAAGTATTAGACAGCTGCCAGTTTAGCGGCCTTTTCAATGGCCTCTTCAATAGAACCACACATGTAGAATGCCTGCTCGGGCAGGTTATCATGCTTGCCGGCCACGATCTCCTGGAAGCCCTTGATGGTGTCTTTCAACTCAACGTACTTGCCGGGGGAGCCGGTAAAGGCCTCGGCAACGTGGAACGGCTGTGACAGGAAGCGCTGAATCTTACGGGCACGGGCAACAACCAGCTTATCCTCTTCGG
>CAZOTC010000425.1:0-2158 GCA_964582605.1 uncultured Geobacter sp.
CCGACCCGACCGGCATCACCTGCGTGGTACCCCATGTGCCCCACGTTGACCATACCGAGCACGATCTGGATGTGCTGGTAACCGAACAGGGCCTGGCTGACCTGCGTGGGTTAGCGCCCAAAGACCGGGCTCAGGAGATCATCACCAACTGTGCCCACCCGGATTACAAACCGCTCTTGCAGGAATATCTGGATATGGCCACCAAGGATTGTCTGGCCCGTAAGGCAGGCCACGAGCCGCAGCTGCTGGACCGGGTCTTCAAGATGCAGGTTAATCTGGCCAGGCACGGCACCATGAAGATTGACAACTGGAATATTTAAGAAAAGAGGCCGTCCCTGAACCAAAAGAACACGGCCAAGCAGGAGGCAACCATGCGTTACACCGACATCACCTACAATTTATTTATCACATTACAAGCCCTTGAAGCTGCCTACAGCGCAAACAAAGATCCTGCGGTGGCAAAGCATCTGTCGCAGGCCATGGAAACGCTGCACCGGATGACCAATAAAACCGGTAAAAACACGCGGACCAGCTATCAAGCAATCTACGACCCACACGAGATGGATGAATTAAACTCAGCTGTGTAATATGCCCTAAAGCAGTGCATAAGCAAAAGCCGCAGGGTTTTCCCTGCGGCTTTTGCTTATCACTCACCTATAAAACAGAGCCCCGACTACGGCAGTTCAGTTGCTCCCATCAAGAAACGATCACACTCCCGCGCCGCACCGCGCCCTTCATTAAAGGCCCAGACCACCAGACTCTGGCCGCGGCGGCAGTCGCCGGCGGCAAAGACACCGGGGATGCTGGTGGCATAGCTGCCGTAGTCGGCCCTGATGTTGCTGCGGGGGTCACGCTCTACCCCCAGGGCATCCAGCAGCGGCTGCTCCGGCCCCAGGAACCCCATGGCCAGCAGTACCAACCCGGCAGGGCGAACCTGCTCGGTGCCGGGAACCGGGGTGGGAACAAACTGACCCTTGTCGTTCTTGCCCCAGCTGACCTGCACGGTATGTACCGCTGTTACGTTGCCGTCGGCATCACCTTCAAACCTGACGGCAGTGGTCAGATAGGTGCGGGGATCAGCTCCGTACACGGCTGCCGCCTCTTCCTGCCCATAATCGACCTTGTGGGTCCTGGGCCATTCCGGCCAGGGGTTGTCAGCAGCACGCTGCTCCGGAGACTGCGGCATGATTTCCAGCTGGACAATCGAGTTGCAACCGTGACGCAACGAGGTGCCCACACAGTCGGTGCCGGTATCGCCGCCGCCAATGATGACCACATCCTTCCCCCTGGCAGAGATGCAGTCGGCACCGGGATTCAGGACAGCCTGGGTATTGGCGGTCAGGAACTCCATGGCAACATGGATACCTTTCAGCCCACGCCCTTCAATCGGCAGGTCACGGGGCAGGGTTGATCCGGTGGCCAGCACAACTGCATTGAACTCCTTGAGCAGCCGTTCGGCAGGATAGTCACTGCCGCCGATCTCGGTATTGCAGATAAAACTGATCCCTTCCTGCTCCAGCAGCCTGATCCGGCGCAGCACCACATCACGTTTGTCCAGCTTCATGTTGGGGATGCCGTACATCAACAGACCGCCCGGCAGATCGGCCCGTTCAAAGACCGTAACACTATGTCCGGCTTTGTTTAACTGGGCAGCAGCGCTCAGACCGGCAGGACCGGAACCGACCACCGCCACCTTCTTGCCGGTACGGGTTTTGGGAGGCTTGGGGGTAATCCAGCCTTCCTGCCAGCCGCGCTCAACAATGCTGACCTCAATGTTCTTGATCGTGACCGGCGGATCATTGATACCCAGGGTACAGGAACCTTCACAGGGGGCCGGACAGACCCGCCCGGTAAATTCCGGAAAGTTGTTGGTCCGGTGCAGACGATCCAGGGCCTGTTTCCAGTGTCCACGATAGATCAGGTCGTTCCACTCCGGGATCAGGTTATTGATCGGGCAACCGCTGGCCATGCCGGAAAGCAGGGTCCCGGTGTGACAGAACGGAATCCCGCAGTCCATACAGCGGGCCCCCTGGGTACGCAGTGCCTCTTCCGGCATATGCAGGTGAAATTCGTTCCAGTCCTTGATACGTTCAAGCGGTTCGCGGTCTGCCGGAATCTCGCGGCAATATTCCATAAATCCGGTTGGTTTTCCCATGGT
>CAZOTC010000426.1:0-2156 GCA_964582605.1 uncultured Geobacter sp.
CCAGAGAAGTGAAATCCGGCCGTTTGAGGATCGGCTATGTATCCGGCGATTATTATACCCACTCGGTGACCTATTTTTTTGAGCCGGTCTTGCAGCACCATGATCGTCGAAGATTTGAAATCTACTGCTATTCGGTGGGGCGTTCACACGATGCCACTACTGATCGCCTGGTGGCTTTGGCTGACTGCTGGCGGGAAATGGTCGGTGTGCCACCGGAGGCCCTTGCCCGTCAGGTGAGGGAGGACGGGATTGATATTCTGGTGGATCTAGCGGGGCATACGGGTGATAACCGACTGGGGGCATTTGCAATGCGCCCGGCGCCCGTGCAGATTTCCTGGATCGGTTATCCTGCCACCACAGGTCTGGCCGAGATGGATTATTATCTGACGGACAGTTATTGCGATCCCCCTGGTATGACAGAACATCTCTACAGTGAACGCCTGTTCAGGCTGCCCCGTACGTTCTGCTGCTACATACCGCCCATGGAATTCCCCCCGGTTGGCCAGTCCCCTTTTCTGGCCTGTGGTGGAATCACCTTTGGCAGCTTTAATAACTTCGGTAAAGTGACCGGATCCCAGATCAGCCTCTGGGCGCGTATTCTGGCAGCCGTGCCCGGATCAAGGCTTTACCTGAAGAGTATGGCGCTGGGAACCGCTTCTGTAAAACAGGCAGTTCTTGATCAGTTTGCCACCCACGGTATTGCACCGGAACGGATACTCATGCGGGTGGTGACCAGCACCCCGCTTGAACATCTTGCAGAGTACGGCAAGGTAGATATTGCCCTGGATACCTTTCCTTACAACGGAACCACCACCACCTGCGAAGCCCTGTGGATGGGGACACCGGTCGTTTCACTTGCCGGGAAGACACATGTTTCAAGGGTTGGCGTTTCACTGCTCGAAAATGCGGGCTGCCCGGAACTGATTGCAGCAACCGAGGATGAATATCTGCAGATTTGTTCAGCGCTTGCAGCCGATTGTTCCAGGCTTGAGAACTACCGAAGAACGTTGCGTGCCAGTATGGCCTGTTCGCCACTGCTGGATGCCGCAGGGGTGACAAGAGAGCTGGAGAAGGCCTTTGAGGCGATGTACTCAGAGAAAACAGCTGGGCAGAGTAGATGAATCCGGATCAGCTCTATCGCCATGGGTGTGAGGCCTTTGCCGCCGGGGATTATTCCCGGGCAGAGGCATGTTTCAGATCCTGTGTAGAGCAGTTTCCTGACAACGCGGATCTGCGTAATGCATTGGGCAGCGCCCTTCAGGCAAAAGGCGTCCTGGATGAGGCGGCAGAACACCTTGCTGCTGCCTGCAGTTTGAAGCCGAACTGCGCAGAATTTCACTATAATCTGGCAAACCTTCTGCGCAGTCGGCATAAGCGGTTGGAGGCAGAAGAGGAATATCTGTACGCTTTGCAACTGAACTCCGGCTTGCAGGAGGCGTTACAGGCCCTGGGTAATCTATACCTGGAGGAAGAGAGGCTGGAGTCGGCTGAGGCCTGTCTGCAGAGGGCAGTTCAGATCTCGCCTGATTCTGTTGCAGCGCTGTACGAACTGGGTCAACTACGTCAGCGCCAGGGTGATCCAGCAGCAGCTGAAGCTATCTATCAGCGCTGTGCTGAGTATCCGCCGGCTCTTAATGCTCTGGGGATGCTGCTCGTGCAGCAAAATAGGATTGAAGAAGCGCGCAGCCTTTTTGAGCAGGCCATTGGAACAGATTCGGAATATATTCAGGCACGCTGTAATCTGGCTGTACTTGATACCTGGTGCGGCCGCCTGGATCAGGCCGTCAGCGAGTTTAACGGAGCGTTGGCTCTGGCTCCGGAGGATGGCGATATACATTTCAATCTGTCTTTTGCGTTGCTGGCAGCAGGACGGATGACGGAAGGATGGCGTGAGCACGAGTGGCGGTTCTGCAAGTCAAACCCTGTGCCTGTACGTCATGCCCGGATTCCCCGGTGGCAGGGTGAGCCGCTTCAGGGCAAAACAATCCTTGTGCATGCGGAACAGGGGTATGGAGACTCACTGCAGTTTATCCGTTATGTCATGCTTTTGGCGAATCGCGGGGCTACCGTGCTGATTGAGGGACAGGACAGGAATATAACTCCGCTGCTGGCGACAGTTTACGGGGTATCTTCAGCCTTTAGCCGTGGAGAACCGC
>CAZOTC010000427.1:0-2150 GCA_964582605.1 uncultured Geobacter sp.
CTAGGAGTCTGTCGGACTTTTCCTTGCAAGCCTAGTCAGAGGTCTGTCCGAAAGCGGTTGTTAACCTGCTGAAATTATTTGATTACGTGTCTGGTTTTGGTTGTGCTTTACTTCTGATCTCTGTATTATAAGCCTGCAATATCTAGCAGTTGAATATTGGAGGCGCTGTGCGACAAAAGTTTGTAGAAGTTGATCGGGAGACATTGTTTCTGCTCCCGCCCTCTTTACAGGATTGGTTGCCCGAAGGTCATCTGGCCCGGTTCGTCGTTGAGATAGTTGAACAACTTGACCTGAGCTCTTTGAAAGAATCATATGCCGGCCGTGGTTCCCGTGCGTATCATCCCGGGATGCTACTGTCTCTTCTGTTCTACGGCTATGCTACCGGTGTCTTTTCCAGTCGCCAACTTGAGCGTAGCACCTACGATTCGGTTGCGTTTCGTTTTATTGCTGCAAATGTACACCCGGATCATGACACTATTGCCACTTTCAGACGGCGCTTTCTGCCTCAGTTGAGCAATCTGTTTGTTCAGGTTTTACAGATTGCCCACCAGTTAAGCGTTCTGAAACTTGGGAGTGTCAGTCTGGATGGTAGCAAGGTCAAGGCAAATGCCTCCAGACACAAGGCGCTCAGCTACGATTATGCCAAACGGCTTGAAGCACAGATCAAAGGTGAAGTTGCAGAATTGCTTCGGAAGGCTGAAGCGGCTGACCATGCTGACATCCCTGATGGCATGAACATTCCCGAAGAACTGGAGCGTCGCGAAAAACGGCTTGCCGGTATAGCCCAGGCCAGGGCTGAGATCGAGAGACGAGCTGCCGAGCGTCACGCTCGTGAACAGGCTGCCTATGAGAAGAAAGTCGCCGAACGGGCCAGAAAAGAACAGCAAACCGGCAAGAAGGCCAAAGGCAAACAACCCAAGCCACCGCAGGCAGGACCACATGCCAAAGACCAGGTCAATCTGACTGATGAAGAATCACGGATTATGCCGGTATCCGGTGGTGGCTTTGAGCAGGCGTTCAATGCTCAGGCAGGTGTAGATACAGCATCAAAGCTGATCGTAACGGCACATGTTACCCAGCAGGCAAACGACAAGCTTGAACTGGTACCAACCTTGAAATCACTTGCTACATTGCCGGAAGAGCTGGGTGCTGTGACAGCACTGATTGCCGACAGCGGCTACTACAGCGAAGCCAATGTCAGCACCTGTGAAGGCAAGGGGATAAGCCCCTACATTGCCATTGACCGACAAGAACACAACAAGTCGGTATGGGATCGATTCAAAGAACCAGAACCATTGGCTGACCATGCAGACGCCATTACCAGGATGAAGCATCGACTGAAAACCTCTGCTGGCAAGAAGGTCTATGCTGAACGCAAGATCACCTCAGAGCCGGTCTTTGGCATCATCAAGGCAGTCATGGGGTTCAGAAGCTTCATGCTGCGAAGTTTCAAAGCTGTTCAAGGAGAGTGGGATCTCGTCTGTATGGCATACAACATCAAAAGGCTGCATGTCCTGGCCGGATAGATTGAGAAAGAGCAAAAATAACCTGAAAAACAACCACTACCTGCAGATTTACCCTGATGAATCAGGCATTCTGCAATAGCCGTGAGCAGAAACGAACTTTTTTGAAAATCAACCGTCTGTTGAGACTGTCAGCACTGCTGGCCAGTCCGACAGACTCCTAGTAACAAACATCCTGCAATCAGTGCCCTGATTCTGAGACGCTTGCCGTACCTTCAATACAAGAATCCAGAGCTGGGGTGGGAATTGTTTCATCGTGCCATGACGGATGCTGTGGGATTGTGGAAATATGCCGAACGTTGCCTATATTACGCCTATCGAGATCATTTTGAAAAGGTTGCCCCCTCGCTTGAGCGTATCCGTCACGAGGGAAGCAAAAAAGACATGAAATCCTGGGGACGCATATCAGCCCTAGCTGCTTTTTCCGGGCGTGTCGATTTTGCTAGCTTGCTTCGTGAATTGAGTGTTCTGGATATTGCTGAAGCTTGGGAGGGAGCTGCAAGCGTTTGGACGCACCGTGAAAACATTAAAGAACGCAGAGAACAATGTATTGACGGGATTGAGGCGGGATTAAACAGCAATCATGCCGTTGCTGTCGCACGACGAGTAGATAAGATATTCGGAGAT
>CAZOTC010000428.1:0-2144 GCA_964582605.1 uncultured Geobacter sp.
GGAAACTGCTGGAAGGTTCCCTTGAACGTTTCAGCCGCAACCAGTGCAGCAAAGGCTGCCTGATCGGAAACCTGGGGCAGGAATTGGCCGACCAGAATGAGCGCTTTCGTGCCCGTCTGGATGAGATCTTTGACGGCTGGCGCAGGCTGTTTGCCGCTTGCCTGTCTGAAGCTCAAACCGCGAAAGAGCTGGATAGTCGCATTGAAGCAGAGGCGTTGGCCTCTTTTATCCTGTCCGGCTGGGAAGGGGCAATTCTGCAGGCCAAGGTGATGAAGTCGCCGCAACCGCTGCAGGACTTTATTGAGATACTTTTCAAGGTGACCCTGCGTTAATAAATATAACTCTAGGCTAGACGACCGGTCTAGTCTGTGGCAATCAAAGGAGGCAATGCTATGGAAACCCTGGAAGCGATCAAGACCCGTAGAAGTATCCGCAAGTTTTCCGATCAACCGGTTGAGCCGGAAAAACTGCAGGCCGTGCTGGAGGCGGTACAACAGGCCCCATCCTGGTCAAACAGGCAGTGCTGGAGCCTGGTGGTGGTGCAGGATCAGGCGATACGCACCAGGATCAGCGAGCTGTCGTTTGTGGAATCGTTCTTTGCCACCTACGGCTACAAGAGCAACCCGGCCCAGAAAGGGCTGGCCCAGGCGCCGATCGTGCTGGTGGCCTGCGCCGACCCGCAGCAGTCCGGCGACCTGCGCGGCGAGCAGTACTACATGGCTGATCTGGGGATTGCCAGCCAGAACCTGATGCTGGCTGCCCATGATCTGGGGCTGGGCAGCGTCTTTGTAGGGGTGTTCGATGAGGAGCAGCTCAAAGAACTTCTGGGAATCCCGACCCAGATCAGGATCGTCGGCCTGTTCCCCCTGGGCTACCCGGCTGCTGAGGCCAAGGGAGGACCACCACGCAAGCCGCTCAGTGAGTTTGTGCATTACGGCACATGGTAATTCTTCGTTTCCTGGTCAGCCGAATAGTAGGGGGGCGGTATGAATTCTGTCACACAGATTGAAGAGATCATCCGCAGCTTCTGGGCCTCAGACCCCAGCAACAGCCTGCAGCTTGCAACCGCAGAAAAGGCTTGGCTGGAACCGCAGCTGGCCATAGCGCGGGGAGACGATCCCCTGTTTCTGCGCATCAAAGAGCTGATCGGTCCTTTCCTCTGGACCCCGCAAGAGGCCTATGCCCAGGCATTTCCTGAAGCACCGGCAGATGCTGAAGAGCTGCGGGTGATCAGCTATCTCTTGCCGCAGACACCGGAGACCCGTGCCGATCAGCGTCAGGAAACCACTGTGCCGGCTGAACGCTGGGCCCGCTCACGTTTTCATGGCGAAGAGTTCAACTGTGCCCTGCGGCTGCACCTGGCAGCAACACTCACCCAGCTTGGCTATCCTGCTGTGGCGCCGGAGCGGTTGCCCGGCTTTGCCTACCGCACATCGGAACGCTTCGGGCTGGCCTCCAACTGGTCAGAGCGGCATGTTGCCTTTGTGGCCGGGCATGGCACCTTTAGTCTCTCTGATGCCTTGATCACCCGCCGGGGCAAGGCTGTTCGCTTTGGCTCGGTGGTTGCGCGCATCAACCTGCCGGTTACGCCGAGGGTGTACGGTGATGACCATCATGCCTGGTGTCTCTGGTATGCCAAAGGCACCTGCGGCGCCTGTGCCGGACGCTGCCCGGTTGATGCCATTACCACAGGCAACGGGCATGATAAACAGGCCTGCTTTAGTTACATCCGTGAGACAACAGCCCCCTATGCAACCGCAACCTACGGCACCGGGGCGACACCCTGCGGCCTGTGCCAGGTCAAGATCCCGTGCGAGGCGAACGTACCGGTTGCACTGCAGTAAAAAAGAGCATACCGTCAGCAGATAGTTATGGAGGCGTTGAAGCTGAAGGGGATACTATAACACCACGGAGGGCAGCAATGATTGATCAAGCCTTTGCACACAGCTTTGGCAATGCATGGATCGAAGCCTGGAACAGCCACAATCTGGAGCAGGTACTCAGCCACTATGCCGATGACTTTGAGATGCACTCACCCGTGATCGCCCAGATTGCGGGTGAACCGTCCGGTATGCTGCAGGGCAAGCAAGCGGTGGGGGCTTACTGGAGCCAGGCCCTGCAACTGCTGCCGGATCTGCAGTTTG
>CAZOTC010000429.1:0-2133 GCA_964582605.1 uncultured Geobacter sp.
CTGGGTGTTATTGCCGGGCGGCTGGGGCTGGAGCAGCTTGAACAGATCTCACACTATATCCTGTATGAGCTGCCCGAACTGGTCACCGGCTTTGTCTTTGAGGGCATCCATTTCAACCTGAATGTCTATCCTGGAGCGATCTTCAAGGTATACAAACAGTTGCGGGAACATGACTGCTATGCCCGGATAGCGTCCGATCTGCGGAGTATCGGCCCGTTTGCGTCGGTTGAGGCGTATGCGGAATAACAAGCAGGCACTATTCTGATCTGAAGTTAGGAGGCTAGCAATAATAACATGAACATCTTGCATCTCATCTCAGCCTAAACCTGAGCGTAAAACCTGGTACATCAGCACATTCCAAGTCCATAAGCACCAACAATAGGGCGTTTACCAGTGGGCACTGGCCCGCCAATTTCATGAAATAGTCAGGGGGTCCCATGTATTCAGCAAAGTGGTTTGCCGGTCTGTTGGTTGTGTTTTGTGCAAGTTTATTTTCATTCTTTACACCGGTTCATGCTGTCCAGCATGCCCCTCCGCCGCAGCTTGACACCCTTTTTCTGGGCCCCAAGGCAGAATCCGGTGATTTTTTACGAGAACTGCTGCAGTCAATTGTAACTGAGCAATCTGCATGGCGAAAAGGGTTCCATCCGGAAGACCCCCCTGTCATAAAGCCTCAAACACTGAGTGCGCCTGAAGCATTGGTCACCAGGTCCGGTCTGAAGCAGCAGCTGGCAGCCCTGTCCTCACGGTTGCAAGCCAATTCAAACCCCTGGTTTTCCCCCCGCTATCTGGGGCATATGAACTCCGACCTGCTGCTGCCGGCGGTTGCCGGCTATGTTTCTGCCATGCTCTACAATCAGAATAATGTGGTCTATGAAGGAGGGCCTGCCACCACCGAGATTGAGCTTGAGGTGGCTGAACAGCTGGCGGGCCTGCTGGGGTATGATCCCAAAACCTTCTGGGGCAATGTAACGGCAGGGGGGTCCACGGCGAATTTTCAGGCCCTCTGGTATGCCCGCAACCTGAAGTCCTTTCCTTTGGCTGTCAAGGCGGTCATGCCGGAGCTTGTAAAGGGCAAGTCCAGCCATCAGTTGATGAATATGCCGGTTCAGCAGGCACTTGAACTGCTTGATAAGGTGAAAGCCGACAAAAAGTACGAGGCGGTTTTGCGCCAGACCGTTAAGGGGGCGGGGGTTAACCCTTCTCGGCTGGGAAAGCTGCTGGTGCCCCAGTCGCGCCACTATTCGTGGGACAAGGCAGCGGATGTATTGGGTCTGGGCAGTCGTAATATCATCACCATCCCGGTTGACCGAAACTACAGGATGGACCTGGCTGCCCTTGACAGAACCATAGCAGACCTGGCCCGGAGGAAGATCCCGGTTCTGGCGGTTGTTTCGGTGTTGGGAACCACGGAAGAGGGTGCAGTGGACGAGGTGCACAGGGTTGCTGAGCTGCGCAGAAAATACGCTGAACGCGGGGTCGGTTTTTTTTATCACATTGATGCGGCATACGGCGGCTATCTACGCAGCATGTTCATCAATCCGTCCGGCAGTTTCATGACGTTGGATGATGCCAGAAAGATTGCCGTTGAAAAGTACGGGATACCGGCATCCTACGGATGGCCGGATGCCTCGGTGTATGAGGCTTTCAAGGCTGTGCCGGAGGCCGATTCCGTAACCATAGATCCGCACAAGCTGGGGTACATCCCCTATCCGGCAGGGGCGGTCCTGTTCAAAGACAAGCGGATTCTGGCGGTGCAGACTTTCCATGCCGCCTATGTGCAGGATCTTCGCAAAAAAGCACCGGTCAGCATCGGCCACTACACCCTTGAGGGTTCAAAAGCGGGAGCAGCGGCTGTGGCAGCCTGGACAGCACACCAAGTTGTTCCTCTCAACTCTGACGGTTACGGCAGTCTGCTCGGGCGAACCATCAAGTCCACCGCACTGCTCTACAACCGGCTCACCTCAATGTCTCCTTTCAAGGCTGCCACCGGCAAAAGCTACCGGATAATTCCGCTGGTCAAGCCGGATACCAACATTGTGGATTATTTGGTGCAAGAACTGGGCAACCCAAGTCTCGCAGCCATGAACAGCCTTAATCAGCGTATTTATGATCACAGTTCCTACGTATCAG
>CAZOTC010000430.1:0-2123 GCA_964582605.1 uncultured Geobacter sp.
CATCTGGTGGATCTGGACGGCGCCTTTGCCGGTGAGCCCCGCAACAAGGGGGCCATTGAGGCGATCATCAAGGCGCTGCGTATTCCGGCCCAGCTTGGTGGTGGCATCCGCGATATCGCCACCATCGAGGCGTACCTCTCGCTGGGGCTCTCCCGGGTGATCATCGGCACCGCTGCCCAGCGCAATCCGGAGCTGGTGGTGGAGGCCTGCAAAAAATTCCCCGGCAAGATCGTGGTGGGGATTGATGCCAAGAACGGCATGGTGGCGGTGCAGGGCTGGGCTGAAGTTACCGGCATCACCGCTGTTGATCTGGCCAGAAAATTTGAGGACTGTGGCGTATCGGCCATCATCTATACCGACATCAGTCGTGACGGCATGATGGCCGGGCCCAACATTGAGGCCACCAAGGCCTTGGCAGAGGCGATCTCGATTCCGGTGATCGCCTCCGGCGGTGTCTCTTCTCTCAAGGATATTGAGAATCTGATGGCGATTGAGCAGAGCGGCATCAGCGGCGCCATTACCGGTAAGGCGATCTATACCGGCGCCATCAGTCTTGCTGAGGCGATCAGCCTGACCAGGCGGGGACTGCAATGCTGACCAGACGTATTATCCCCTGTCTTGATGTAACCGGTGGTCGGGTGGTCAAGGGCGTTCAGTTTCTTGAACTGCGTGATGCCGGTGACCCGGTGGAGATTGCCGAGGCCTATGACCAGCAGGGGGCTGATGAGTTGACCTTTCTGGATATCACCGCCTCCAGTGATGGCCGTGACACCATGGTGGATGTGGTGCGCCGCACTGCCGAGCGGGTCTTTATGCCATTGACCGTAGGCGGCGGTATCCGGGTGGTGGAGGATATCCGCCGGATGCTGAATGCCGGTGCGGACAAGGTCTCGATCAATACGGCGGCAGTAGATCGCCCGGAGTTTGTCAACGAGGCGGCCGAGCGGTTCGGCTCTCAGTGTACCGTGGTGGCGATTGATGCCCGGAAGAAACCGGGAGAGCAGCGTTGGGAGGTCTACACCCATGGTGGCCGCAAGCCGACCGGCATTGATGTGGTGGAGTGGGCAGCCCGGATGGAATCCTACGGTGCCGGTGAGATCCTGCTGACCAGTATGGATTGTGACGGCACCAAGGATGGTTATGATCTGGCCCTCACCCGTGCGGTGGTTGATGCGGTCTCTATCCCGGTGATAGCCTCCGGTGGGGTCGGCAATCTGGAACACCTGTATGACGGCTTTACAACGGCCGGTGCTTCTGCCTGTCTGGCAGCCTCAATCTTCCACTTCCGCCAGCATACGGTGCAGGAGGCAAAACAGTATCTGCAGGGACGCGGCGTCCCGGTCAGGATGGTCTGAGATGGGTCAGCAGCAGGTTCTTGATGAGCTGTATCAGGTGATTTGCTCCCGCAAAGGCGCCTCGCCCGAAAGTTCCTACACCGCATCACTGCTCACTAAGGGAGTCGACAAGATCCTCAAGAAGGTGGGTGAAGAAGCTACTGAAGTGGTGATTGCCGGTAAGGGGGGCAGCGATGATGAGCTGATCTACGAGACTGCAGATCTGCTGTATCATAACCTGGTACTGCTGGCTGCCCGTGATATTCCGCTGGCTGCGGTCTGGGCTGAACTGGCGCGACGCTTCGGAACATCCGGCATAGCGGAGAAGGCCTCCCGTACAGAATAATCCCCAGGGTACTTTATTCGGTTGACATACGGGAATTAGCTGTTACTATAGAAAACTCACAAAAAAATATCTTGGCACTGACTGCAGCATAGCTGTTTTCATACACGTATCTGACGACAGAGGGGAGGGATAATGGATGCCAGGAGTACGCATTAGGGAAAATGAACCATTTGATCTCGCTCTGAAGAAGTTCAAGAAGCAGTGCGAAAAAGCTGGAATCCTCTCCGAAGTTCGCAAGCGTGAGCATTACGAGAAGCCCAGCATCAAGCGCAAGAAGAAGGCGATCGCCGCTCGTAAGCGAGCCCTCAAGAAGCAGCGCAAGATGATGGACTAACGGCCTTTATCGAAGCCGGATCCCTTCCACAACCTCCAGATTTTGATCCGGTAACAACATTGACGGGGCTTTCGCAAGAAAGCCCCGTTCTTGTCTTTGTCTGTAGCTA
>CAZOTC010000431.1:0-2120 GCA_964582605.1 uncultured Geobacter sp.
CGCTGGACCAGAGTCAGAATGAGATTACGGTTACGGTAGAAACTGGCAGGCAGTTCGAGAGGGGTTACGGAAAAATGTTGCATATGGACTCAAACGGACCTTTCTCTTTGGGGGGTTCCTGGTTCAGGTCCATTTCCATCCCCATTTATTAAAAAAGCGCAGCATACTCTGTATATGCACGAAAGTCATGTAGCTTTCTTTACTTGAAGCCCGTGTCCAGCGGTGTATGACTGAAGCCTCCGGATAACAAACCGTACGTACCCCCTGCTTCCGGAGCGCACAACAGAGATCAAAATCTTCAAAGTACATGAAATACTCTGGGTCAAACCCGCCGGCAGCTTCGATAGCAGCTCGTTTGCACAGCATGAAAGCGCCGCTGATGCACTCCACATCACAAACTGCATCGTAACCGGTAGTGCGCATCTCATGATCATGTAGACGCCGTCGCATCCGCTGCGTTAATAAGCCGGTCGGCATATGCCGGAGCACAAGATCCAGAACCGCCGGATACCGTCTGTTCAGATACTGAATTGAACCATCATCATGCAACAGCTTTGGTGCCAGTATCCCGATATCAGGGTGTTGCTCCATAAAAAGCAGCATCTGTTCAAGGGTTCCCGGATTGACAATAATGTCTGGATTGACAATCAGGTGAAACATTGAGGGAGGTGACAACGCCAGCCCAAGATTGTGTCCTTTGCCATAGCCCAGGTTTTGGCCGGCAAAATGGTATGCTGTATTGGGAATTCCGCTCACTGCCGATTGCAGAACCGGGGTCGGTGAATTGTCAATAATGGTTGTAAAAACAGATGCCGGAAGGCTTTGAAGCAAATGATGCAGCATCTGAGGCTCTGTTTTGAACAGCACGAGAGAGGCCGTACAGCAGCGTGACCGACCTTCCGTTTCCTGGTTTTTATCCAAGGCAAGAAGAGAATGATCAGACACGATATTTTCCCGTTTTACCGGTGTACGCATCCCTCATTCCATAATACATCATGCGGATATTTTGCCAACGCGGCGGTAAGACCAGAGCAAAAAGCAGCAGTTTTACGAACGCCCGTACAAAATCCTGGATAATCCAGCCGGTTGGTGTATATCTCCGTCGATACAGCAGCAGGCGGTTACGCATAATGTAGTACTGCCGTAGCGGACTGTGGCGGTGCAACACACCCGGACCGATCCTGAAGACCTGGTCACCGACGCTATGCATCATCATGGCAGAACAGACGCCATACAGAAGAAAACCGATTGAACGGGCACGAAAGCACCACTCCATATCAACGTTATCAATAAACAGACCTTCCTCCAGCAGACCTACCTTGTCAAACACGGAGAGCGGAACCAGCATACCGGACGAAATCAAGAAATCGGTCTGTTTCCAGCCGCTGTCCGTACACCGGTTTCTGGTTACCCCAAACCAGTTAAAATTGACAAAAGGGGAGTGCCTGCCACTGCGCCGGTCCACCAGCTGTGGCCCGACAGCAGCAACCGCCAGTCCCCGTCCTGACAAGTCAGCCAGCGCCTGTTCCAGAGCCTTTACCATGTTGGCGGCCGGTATACTGTCCTGATCAAGAAACAGCACCTGAACGCAGGCTTGCTCCCGGGCCCAGGCCACTCCTCTGTTCTGGGCTGCCGCCACCCCCAGGTTTTCACCCAGTTCAATCAGGGAAAAAGCCCCGAACTGCCCGGACCGAACCCAGCTCCGCACAAGCGAAAGGCACTGTTCATCCGAGCCGTTATCCACCACAACCAGCGCCGGCACCTGACGCAGACAGACTTCCAGTAATTGTCTGAGCGTTTCCAACTCCGGGTGGTAGGTGACAACAACAGCACAGATCAACGATGTATTTGCCATACCTATTCAGCACCGAGCCAAGAATCGCTTTGCATGCAAAGCTGACAGGGATCAGCACACCCACTTTCTCAACGATATAACTACAAAATATTATTATGTTATATTGACAAAATAAAAAAGTCAACTATGGCAGGTTGACTTCATACGTCCCACTTCATATATTGATAAGGTTGTCCTGTTGCTACTCTTCGAAAGGTTTTAACGGTTCCCCACCATGCGCGCTTTTATCCGCAAGTTTGCCCTGTTTTTTGTGGCAGCCGGTTGT
>CAZOTC010000432.1:0-2109 GCA_964582605.1 uncultured Geobacter sp.
GTCCGATGGTCTGCCGGATGGAGGAGAGCTCCTGATCAGTGAAGACCGCATCCCCCGGTTCACGCAGCGGGTAGTGGCCGTCACTGAAGCCAAGTACCAGCAGGTGGTCAACCTGTTGCCAGGGTTCCTCTGTCTCACTGAATACGGCAACACCTTGCTGCCAGTGGCCTTGCTTGTGTGTGGATGTGAGTGTCTGGGGCGCGGCATGGCGCAGTAGTTCCGGCCAGGGGATTTCCGGGGCTCCGGACACAAGGGAGACCAGCTGGTCAAGCAGTTCCTCGGCACGGCTGCGGTGGTGCTGCAGGTTCTCTGACCTGGAAAGCAGCCGGCGGAAAGAGGTGAGGGTTGCGGTCAGGTCAGCAGCGGTTTGCGGGACTGATCGCAGCAGTTTGAGCATGGTCCGGGTTGCGCTGTCAGCCTGGTCAGGGGGTTCCAGGGAGAAGTTGCCGTCCATGACGGTCTGGGCAAGTGCCATGCCGGTGGCAGGATGCCACGGCATGAGCGGGGAGCTGAGCAGATCGGCCAGGGCCATGACCGGTGCGGGCCGGTTCAGGCAGAGCAATAACCCGTGGACCGCCTCGCGTCCAAGGTTTCTGGTTTCCGTGGTGATGACAAGCCCTGACAGCGGGATTCCGGCATAGCTGAAGGCATCGGCCACTGCTGTCGGGTACCGGGGATCATCAGGCAGCAGGATGCCGATCCGGTTCGGGGTCAGGTGCGGATCACGGTCCAGCATGGTCTGGATCATGCCGGCAGCCACTTCAGCTTCATGCAGAGGGTCACGGACCGCGCAGAACTGGATCGAGCCGTCTGAAGGTGACGGTGTCGCAGCAGGGGCGCAGATCCCTTCCTGGATCAGGTGAAGCTGCGTGTCTGCGGGTGCAGCAGGTGCAGATGCCTGCAGGGTGCTGAGCAGAGCTGTCAGACCTTCGTCGGGAGGGGTGGCGGATGTAGGGGAAAGCTTGTCCAGCAGGGCTGACTGCCAGGGGTTCAGGCAGGGGAAGTCCGGAATATGATGGACGGTCACCGGCCTGAGCACTGCAGGTGCGGCGGTCAGTAGTCCGGCGATGCTGTGCAGGTGCGGCGGCAGTACCCGCCCCATGGCAGCATGCAGCCGGTCCAGGTCTGTCAGACGCTGGCTGATACGTTGCGTTACCGCACCGTCCGGCACAGTGAACATGCCACCTGTGCCTGCGGCTTCAAGCAGGCGGGCAAGGGTCATACCGATTGCCTGGCAGGTTTCCGGTGCTGCCTGGGTCAGGCTTGCTGCCCAGAAGGCGTCGGTCAGTTCTGCAGCGGCAACGGGCAGGCGTTCACCCCAGTCCGATGATGAGGGTTGCAGTCCCCAGACAGAACGCAGCAATTCCTGCAGTTCGCCAAAGGTGCCGACAATGACCCCGCGCCTGCCGCCCTGTTCTGCAATCATTCTGCGCAAGCGTAGAGAGGCCGAGCTGTCCGGTGTCAGCAGGTATTGGATGCTGTTCTGGTCATGCTGCATCTTCATCGCACTCCGGGCAGATCAGGTCGCCGGCATCGCTCTCAACAAGTTCACTGCCGCAGACAGGACAGGTCTGTTCATGTAACGGTCTGGTTGCATAGATAAATGCTGCAAGGTCTTCAAGCAGGTCTGGCATCTGGTTTCACCTCACGATGCTGTTTTTACTTGAGCATACCATGAGACCTCCCCCAAACAGTGACTATGGTCCGACACTTCTTCTCTTTAATTTTACAAACAAGACATTTTGCTCAATGACTGAGCAAATTTACTCAGCGGTTTATGTGTCTGGTCATCACTCCTGCGGTGCAGGACTAGGGATCTCGGTGCCCTCACAATCTAGCGTCCATATCTGTCTGTTTTATTTTCCCTGAGGCACATGCCCAATTGGCTGATTAATGGGGTCTCCTGCAGATAAGGAATGGTCAGCTGATATCGTGCCCGTGTGATACCCACATAAGCCAGACAGCTGATCTGTTGTTCGGTCCAGCGTTCATTCGGCTCAAGGGCATCCAGGCCCAGCAGATAGACGCAGGCAAAATCCAGTCCCTTGGCACTGTGGATAGTGGTGATGGTAATACTGTTGGCGGTGATGTCGTGGGTCCGTTTGGCCC
>CAZOTC010000433.1:0-2093 GCA_964582605.1 uncultured Geobacter sp.
CATGGCCTGCTGCATGGCTGCGGCTGCAGGCTGATCCTGTTGATAGATCCCCTTGTTGACCGAGCCGTCCAGCACCCGCTGCGGGGGATCAATCAGTCCGGCACAGGTTGCTCCCAGCACACAATGGGCGGAATTCCGGTCAGTCAGGGTGGACCAGCCGTACATCCGGCTATAGGCGATCTGCTGACAAACTGCCAGACGCTGACCCTTTACCCGGATTTTTTTGCCCTCAAT
The DNA here is from genome assembly GCA_964582605.1 of uncultured Geobacter sp. Classification (GTDB taxonomy): domain Bacteria; phylum Desulfobacterota; class Desulfuromonadia; order Geobacterales; family Pseudopelobacteraceae; genus Trichlorobacter. The sequence goes on from CAZOTC010000433.1 coordinate 235, forward strand.
CAGGGCAGTATCACGGATCAGGCTTACGCCAACAGGCTGAGTTGCTGAATTAACGGTTTCTTTGACGGTTGCCAGAAACTGCTCAAGCTGTTCCATATCTGCCCCCCGGCTACTGCTTTTTCCGTGCCCTGTCCCGGCGGGAGCCGGTCCGGGTGTTGGCTGTACTGCGGTTTGCTGGCCTGTCCTGTGGTTTCTGAGGGTTGGCGATGCTGACCGTAATGGTCATATTTTCGACCAGAGCGCCGTCAAGGCAGTCGATCGCCTCTTTCAGCTGTTCTTCGGCTGCCATCCGCACATAGCCGCATCCCTTTGACTTGCCGCTGACCGGATCAGTAATGATATGCACCGAGGTGACCGTTCCGGCTACGCTGAAAAGCCTGCGCAGGTCATCCGGTGTTGTTTCGTACGGCAGGTGTCCGACATACAGTTCTTTTGCCATCTACCGTTCCTTTCTGGCCGGGGGTGCTGTCAGTGTTTCCCACTGTTGCAGCCGGCACAATGCCTCGTCCATCGATCTGCCACACATCTCTCTGCCCGGCTGCAGCGAACTACAGACAGCGGGCCGTTCGGGACGGTCAAAAATACGGCATCGGTTGTTCGACGTCAACTGCGCACAACGGATACCTGCCGGCTTTCCCTGTGGCATACCCGGAATGGCAGAGCTGATGGAGGGGGCGATACAGCAGGCTGCACAGCCATGATGGCACTCCACCCGTTATTTCTCCAGCGGCAGTCCGGCCTGTCGCCAGGCGGCCATATCGCCGTCCAGATAGGAAATCTTTGCAAATCCCCGCTTGGCAAGCATTGAGCCGACCAGTTCCGCCCGTGCCCCGGATTCGCAGTACAGCACGAGCGGTGTACCGGTGTCCTGTAACAGTTTGCCGGTCAGGCGGAACAGTACCTTCCAGAACGGCAGATGCCGGGCACCCGGGATATGTCCCATGCGGTACTCCAGCGCGCTGCGAACATCGAGCACAAGCGGTGGTATCCTGGATTTCAGCTGTTTCTGTAACTCTTTTGCATGCATGTAGGTAAGATAACTCCGTGATCACTACGGCCAGCGGGTGGTGGCAAACCAGATTCCCGCTCCCATGGTGATGCCTATATCGCGGTGTCCCAGATAGTCGCTCTGAATACGCAGACCGTTTTCCTGCAATGACATGCTGACTTCAACCTTGTTAAAGGCGTCGTAGCGTTTGTGGTCACCTACAACCAGCAGCACCGTTGCCGGAAGCTGGCGTAGCTTGAGATAGAGCTCCGAGATGTTCTTGAGGTTTTCGGGAAAGAAGTCCTCAACCGGATCAAGTACGATCAGCTTGCACTTGAAGTAGGTGCAGAACTGATGCAGGTAGGCATAGGTCTTGGTCATGCTGCCCGATACGTCGATCAGGTGCGGAGAAACTCCGTAGCATTCGTCAAACAGCGAGATGTGGCTGAAGTTGTCCAGCTCCTGCTCGATCCGGTCAGTCAGTTCGGGAGTTGTTTTTGACCATTCCCGTACCAGCCGCTTGAACCGGCGATGGCAGTCTTCATCCGTATCCCGTGCGTTGATGAACAGTACCTTGCCGGACTGCAGACAGGAAAAATGTTCCAGAAACGGCATGCCGAACGCCACCGACATGGCCAGCTGCATTGCCAGGGTGGTCTTGCCGTAGACATCATTGGTCTGCAGTGCCACCAGTGCATTGGCCGGTACCAGGTCTTCTATCAGATACTCTTCCGGCTTGGGCTTGACAAACTCGCGCTCCTGCCATGCCTTGACCCCCAGCTTGAGTGCAAAGGGGTTCTCTTCAATCTTCAGGTTTGAAGTAAAGGTCATGGCACAGTCACCGTCGCGTCATTTAATAGCGGTAATGTTC
>CAZOTC010000434.1:0-2072 GCA_964582605.1 uncultured Geobacter sp.
CGAGACAAAGAGGTGTTACAGGCCTTGGCCCATGCATGCCTTGACCTGGATAATCACGAAGATGCCCGTTACTTTATCGAGCGTGCGCTGGCCGTTGAACCCTGGAACCGTGACTTAAGGGATATGCTCCAGAAATTGAAGGATGCACCCAGTGCTGTTGCTGTAGCTGCAAGCAAAGGGGATGATGAGCTCTACCAAGAAGCATTGGTTCTGGTTAAGGCTGGACGGTTACAGGAGGCCCGCAGCACGCTTGAAGCCCTTGTCCGCCAAGCCCCAGCAAAGGCATTGGCCTATAACGATCTTGGCGTGGTCTGCTGTCGACTGGGTGATTATGCGACAGCAGAGCAGCACTATCGCCAGGCAATAGAACTTGAGCCGGCGACACCGAATTTCAGAAAGAACCTGGCAGATCTCTGCTTTGTTGAGCTGGGCAAGACTAACGAAGCGATCCAGATTTATCTGGATCTGCACAAGAAATATCCCCGCGATGTTGAGGTGTTGATCGGACTCGGCCATATCACCAGCGCTGTCGGTCATACAGAGGAGGCGAAACAGTTCTATCGCCGGGCTTTAGAGATTGAACCCTGGAACCGCGATGCGCGGGAGGCTCTACAAAGATAATATGAGCTGCAGCAATCTGCTGGATCAGATATCGTCCAGTTCTGCTGTTCTGGATAATCTGGAACTGGAACAGCCAAATCTTGTTGAGCTATTACCCTGGATTCCGTGAGCAATGAGAACCCTATCGGCGATAGCGCCTAAAACTCACCATAACTATGTGGCATTCTTCCTGACACTGGCTTGTAACCTCAGATGTCCATATTGCATCAATCAGCACGACAAAAATTCATGTGGAAGCAGTCGACAACGCCATCATATGCCGGTTGAAAGCTGGATCGAGGCAGCTAATCGACTGGTTTTGCGAGATGACCTCCCCTTAACCTTGCAGGGTGGAGAACCAACACTGTTTTCCGAATTTTACCGTTTTGTGAACGAGGTTAAGCCGGAGATCAAGATGGATCTGATGACCAATCTGATGTTTGATGTAGACCGGTTTATCAAAGAGGTTCCGGTCTGGAGATTCACCCGAGAGGCGCCTTATGCTGCTATCAGGGTCAGTTATCATCCAGGCCAGAATGAGATTGACGACCTGATCAGGAAGACGTTTAAGCTGCAAGATGCCGGTTTCAGAATCGGTCTTTACGGTATTGAACACCCTGAACCGGCAATCCGGCAGCATATTGTTGAGGTTCAACAACGGTGCCTAGATCTTGGGCTTGACTTCCGGTTAAAGGAGTTTCTGGGGGAGCATGACGGCAGGATGTACGGCACATTCAAATACGATGCATCCGTTGCTGCAAAAGACCTGAAGCAGTGTAAATGCCGTACAACGGAGATTATCGTAGACCCGGCCGGATACGTCTACAAATGCCATGCAGATCTGTATAACGCCAGAAATCCGATTGCTCACATTCTTGATACCGAGTTCAATGAAGACAGTATTGATGAGTTCAGAGACTGCTCAAATTATGGAACCTGCAATCCCTGTGACGTTAAAGTGAAGACCAACCGCTTTCAGGTGTTTGGGCATACCAGTGTTGAGATCAGGAATATTCAGTGAAGACCTTTAATTTTGACGGACATAAACTGATATACCATCTTGACCGGGTTCAGGAGTTTAATTCCAGCGGAGACTGTTTTCCGCTGTATGTAGAAATGAGTCCTGTCGGCAGCTGCAACCACCGCTGCCTATTCTGCGCATATGATTTCATCGGCTATCCCAATCGCGCTTTGGCGACTGATCGAACCCTGAAATTGCTTGATGAGTTTGCTGAAACAGGGTTGCGCAGTATTCTTTTCGCCGGAGAAGGGGAGCCGCTGCTTCATCCTGACCTGCCACGCATGATCAGGCATGCAAAGAATAATGGTATTGATGTCGGGCTGTTTACCAACGGACACCTGCTGACGGCTGAAAAGGCCGAACAGATTCTCCCGTATCTGACGTTTGTGAGATTCAGCTTCAACGGCGGCACTGCCGAAAGCTATGCCCGGGTTCACCAGGTCAGACCTGA
>CAZOTC010000435.1:0-2067 GCA_964582605.1 uncultured Geobacter sp.
TGAAAAACTCTTTCAAACTTAAGGCGCTGTGTGCTGCTCTTGCAGTGAGCGCTGCCTCTGCTGTTTCTGCCTCACAGATTTACTTGGATATTGGCACCAATTACACTGGGTCCTCCGTCGATAAGGTTAATGCTACGAGCACGGGTCTGAAAGATCAGGTTTTGTACCAGTACAGGTCAACTACCTTTGTTACCGACTTGGACGGTAATGGTATTGATGCTGGAGACTCCATCAAAACTATGGTTGGTCTGGCAGCAAATGGTGGAAGTACGGCTAATAGTTTCGTGTCGGGTTTTGATCCAACTCAGGTTCTCGGGTCTGACTCTAACAATGGCTTTGGCATAAACTGGTCGATGACATTTACAGGTTCTAATCTGCAGGGGCAGGTCAGTGGTTTGTCACCGGATGGTGTTGTACTGCTGTCTTATGCCGCAGGCGGTGTTATTCAAATGCTTTTGCAGACAACTGCTGCGCCAGCTTATGATAATTTCATGAATTTACTGGTTGGTGGTGGTGGCCCAACTGGAATCAGCACCTTGCTGACTGGTATTCCCAGTTTTACGGGCCTGACTTCATTGCATCAGGATTTATTTCACTCCGGTGATATTACTTGCGGAGGGGCGACCGATCTTAAGTCGCTAATGGCATGTAATCCTAATCCGGTGACTGTTAACTTTATTGGTAGTCAGGACGCTAAGGTTTTTGCTACAAGTTTTGGTGTTGAAGGAACTGATAGTGAAGGGCATAAAATTTACAGTATTTCGACCAATCACTCCGGTAGCTTGGTTTTTAACGTGCCGGAGCCGTCAATGTTGCTCTTGATGGGGGGCGCTTTGTTGGGCTTGGGTTTGTCTAGCCGCCGTCGTGTGAAGCAAGAAGACTAATCAGCCAGTTGTTTAGAAAACGGAAGAGGGAAGTTGATGCTCCCTCTCACACTTCTGACAAAGCCTCCAAGCGACTGGGGGCTTTGTTTTTTTATAATGTCGGCATGCTCAAGCCTGCCTGTCCTGCCCAAATAGAACTGGAGATGGTGACGTTGGAACCCTGAATGAAGTTGACACCTTTTTTTTAGAAATGGGGGAGTCAGATGGAATCAGGGATTAGGCGGACGCTGCGAGATTGAGGTGGGCTGGAAATAGTGGAGTCCGACTGATCGTGTAATTTACGATCAGGAGGATGAAGATGGAACGACTACCGAATGGGTTGTACTCGCCGGAATTTCGGGCGGAAGCGGTCAAACTGGTCGAGCAGACGGGGATGTCTATCGATCGGGCAGCGACGCAGTTGTCGATACCTAAAAGCAGGCTGAGCAACTGGGTACGTGCGAAGAAAAAAGGGCAATTAGCGGCGGTAGGTCAGGGGCAGCAGTTTCCGAACGAACAGGAAATTGAACTGGCAAGACTGCGCAAGGAGCTGGCCGAGATGAAGCTGGAGCGTGACCTGCTAAAAAAAATTGCAGCGTATTTCGCGAAGGAGTCGCGGTGAGATACGATCAGATTGATGGCCTGCGACCCGACTACCCGGTTGCGCATGCTTTGCCGCTTGCTCAATGTCTCTGAGGCTGGGTATTACGCTTGGCCTCGCCGACCGCCATCACCGCGAGCGCAGGAGAATGCGCGCTTGACGATTGAAATAAAACTTGCCATGAACGGACTAGACAGACCTATGGCCCTGAGTGGCTGCAATCAGAATTGGCTGACCACGGCATTCATGCTGGCATTGATCGCATGAAACGGATTCGCCGCGAACAGGGGTTGCGCTGTCGGCAGAAACGGAAATTCAATGTGACTACGGATTCCCGGCGTAACCTGCTCATAGCCCCGAACCTGCTTGACCGGCAAATTGCTGCATCTGCTCCGAACCGTGTCTGGGTCACCGATATACCGTACGTGGCCACTGATGAAGGCTGGATTTACCCATATCCGTCGCAACAGGTGTCAACCTGAATCGGGACGGGGCTCTGCAGTTTTTTCAAAACATGAGTCTTTGGTTTTGCTAATCCCGCATCCCCAATGATCAGAAGCTGTAACGCACCTCTGAATAAACTCTGTCTTGCTGGTCGTAGCG
>CAZOTC010000436.1:0-2065 GCA_964582605.1 uncultured Geobacter sp.
GAGCTTCGTCAAACAGGCCTTCACCTGCCAGACGTTCCTTCAGTTGCATAAATGTTGCCTGCAGTGCCCCCACCCCTTTGGGTTCAGCATATTCTGCAATTAACTGATACTCGCCACGCTGGTCATAGATAGACAGACGTCCCCGGACAACCAGCGCCATACCTTCTTCAAGCCTGAATTTAAGAGCCTTGGCGCTGCTGCGGAACATGACGCACCGCAGCATGGCGCCGCTGTCTTTCAGGGTATAGTAGATATGCCCGGACGCAGGAAAGGCAAGATTGGAGACCTCACCCTCAACCCAGACCTGATTAAAATTGTCTTCAAGCAGGTCTTTGAGTAACAGGGTTAGGCGACTGACAGTCAAAATAGTCTGTTCTGCAAAAAGGGCCATGAGATGAAAGCTAACACAGAGTGTTGCTGTGGTCAAACCGGGGTTGACCATCGGGCTTCCTTTCCGTATGATGCGCGCCATGAAAAACTTTCCCTACATCCTTACCATTTCCTCTGAAAAAGGTGGTGTCGGCAAAACGACACTGGCCACCAATCTGGCTATTTATTTAAAAGCAATGCAGGAAGATCTGCCGGTTACCGTGGTCTCCTTCGATAATCACTTTACGGTTGACCGTATGTTTGAACTGAAAGGACAGGTTCCACATGGCACCGTAGAAGCGATGCTGACCGGCACCCGTGGTGCTGATCTGCTGCATCAGGGGCAGTACGGTGTCAACTATATTCCTTCATCAAACAATCTGACGGAATTGTACCAAGGCTTCAAAGGACCGATGGCGTTGTGCAGGATGGCGGCTGAATCGGGTATCTCCGGCATTATTATCCTTGATACCCGCCCTGATCTGAATATCCTGACCCAAAATGCCCTGTATGCAGCTGATCGAGTACTGATACCGGTCAAGGACATGCCCAGCCTTGAAAACTGCAAACATATCTTTGCCCTGTTTGATCAACGTGGTATTGACAAAAAAACTCTGGCCCTGATCCCTTGCCTGATTGACAACCGGATCAAATATGACGGAATCTTCAAGGATCAGCGCACCCTCTTACGGGCCTTTGCCATTAATCGTGGCTATCGCTGTATGGATACCTATATTTCTAAAAGTCCGAAAGTCGAAACCCTCAATACCAATCCTGATGGAAAGATTTACCCGATTATCAGCCATGCCCGTGAAACCGAGGTCCATAGCCAGTTTACTGAACTGGCAAGGGATATCCTTACCAGTTACCACCAGACAACAGAACCGCGTGCCTACCTGTATTATCAATGGCTGACAGAGCAGGAGGGGAGAAAAAAGGAAGCCTTTCTTGCTCGTCTTGAGGGGATTTTGCCCCATTGCGTCATCTGTGGCGGGTTGCACCAGGGAGATGTGTCTAAAGGATTCTACTTTGAAACCGCTGATCGTACCTCGCGGGGGTTCCTGCATAGTGACTGCTTTACCGGGATGCTCTGTTCCATCCTTTACGATCTGCATCCGAGGTCTGACCTGTACCGGCTTTCATTACAAGTAGTCCGTGAAAGTGCCGTTTCATCAATTGCGGTGTTTCGCCCTCTGTATGATCAAGCAGGGCATCCCCGACTTCATTTCCAGCAGATTGACCAAAACGGAGCTCCATTACTTGAGCGGGAACTTTCTCTGGATGGTTTTTTTGAAGGGATTTTTGACGGTATTCGTGATCAGTTATTTCTCCTTCTGAATGAATCCATGACCGGTTATGATGGATCACTTCGTTCCAGTTGGCTTGCTGTCCACCCGGTTGATGAGAAACAACCGGAACAGATACTGCAAGATTCGGCCTACCGCAGGGTTCAGGAGTTTCATCGTATTGTTGCCGATATGGCTCGCACCTGAAGAATGTTGATCGACAGGAAACGACTGTTACTATGACAAATCTGATTACAGCCCAAGGTCTGAAACGACTTCAGGATGAATTTGAGTTTCTCTGGCGTGTAGAACGTCCCAAGGTAGTGCAGGGGGTCGCTGATGCCGCAGCAGAAGGTGATCGTTCTGAAAATGCCGAGTATATTTACGGCAAAAAACGTCTGCGCGAGATT
>CAZOTC010000437.1:0-2065 GCA_964582605.1 uncultured Geobacter sp.
TCTCCATGGTGCGTTTTATGCCGTGCAGTGTTTCTGCAACCTTCATACCGCAGCAGGTTCCTGTAAAGGATATTGATATTATCCAGTACGGCAGACAAAACCCGGTGCTGAATGAGTTCATGGAGCAACTCTTACGCAGATACCCTGATCTGCATTATCTTACAACGGAGATTGATCCGCAGAGCCGTGATATCCGCTTTGTTTCAAATAAATACGGGGCGTTGGGACGTAGTGACAATCGCCCGGTGTTTATGCAGATGCTGGCACGTTGCAAGATAAGCCTTGTCTCTTCACCTGGTTATGATGGTGAGCGGGATTCAGGATGTTGTGGTACGGTGGCGATTCGATACTTTGAAGGCGCATCGCAATTTTGTCATCTGATCGGCAGGCATCCTGACGCAAATGATTTCAGGTCGCTTGGTGTTGATTCTGTTTGTACCCGGGTAGCTGATTACACGAATTTTGAAGCAGTTGTACTGGATTGTCTCAATAAGCCATTTTGCAAAGAGAAGGAGACGGCATACAGGACGTTCCTTGCATTGAATTCAACACAGCAACGGGCAATCGGGCTGACTGACGACCTTGATAGCCTTAACGGCCTGCGGAGGTAATATTTCATGAAAGCATGGCAGGACATGACGGTATGGCTATCCTATGTCTCCTACCCGGTGACAACGGCGGTATATCTGGAGCGGGCGTTACGCAGGCTTTGCAGGGTGGTTACGGTGGGCCCCTGTCTGCCTGAGCAGTATGTTGAAAGCTGGGCACTTGAAAACATGAAGCTGCCCATTACAAAACTGGACATAGATACGGATCTTGAGCTGGATCTGCAAAGGGTTTTTACTGATAACCCTGGCTTTGAGCAGCCGGATTTATTCTTATGGGTGGAATCAGGCATTTCTCCCAAGAAGCTTGAGCAACTGACCTGCCCTACAGCCTGTTATCTGATAGACAATCACCTCATGCTGACAGCACATCTTGAGCTTGCGCGCCAATTTGACTACGTATTCATAGCCCAACGTGAGTATCTGGAGCAGTTCAGACAGGTTAACCCCCGTGCCTGCTGGCTTCCATTGGGGTGCGATCCTGATGTTCATTGCAGATTTGATCTGCCAAAGCGCTATGATGCCGGTTTTGTGGGCAGCGTAAAGCCGGATTCGCGGAGAAACACCCTGTTGCAGGAGCTTGCACAAGAGGTTGATACTCATTATGAACGTTGCTTTTGGCATGATATGGCCAGGGTGTTTTCCGAGTCCAGGATGGTTTTTAACGAGGCTGTCAACAATGATTTGAATATGCGTTTTTTTGAGGTGTTATCCACCGGCACCATGCTGCTCTCGGACATGGCAGCCGGTAGCGGTCAGGATGAGCTGTTTGTGGCAGGCGAGGATTATGCCCTGTATCATGACCCTGATCTGCCCAGAGTAGCCCGTTTCTACCTCGATAACGAGCAGATCAGAGAACGGATTGCCGCCAGGGGGCGGCAGCTGGTTCATAACGCCCATACCTACCAGCATCGGGTTGAGGACCTGCTGCGGGTGGTGACCGGAATAAAGTCTGATACCTTTTCCGCCCGGGAACTGCGACAGCGTTCAGTGGCAGGCCTGCCTGATCCTGATACCAACTGGCGTACAAAGGCAACCCATCCGTCGGTTCCTGCACGTAGCTTTGTAATTCCGGTGTTGGATTACTCCCCTGCCAGTGAATACAATATCACCACCCTGCTTGCTGATCTGGAGCAGGTCCCGGGTCAAGTTATCGTGGTTTTTAACAATGAGCAGGTAGCAAGAGATCTGCGCAACCATCCCCGTATTGATCACCATGTTGTTATGAACCGTAATATTGGTGTTTCAAGGGCCTGGAATGTTGGTCTGGAGATCAGTGAGGCCCAGACCGTATTCATTCTTAATGCTGATCTGCATGTCTCAGGCAGCACACTTGACCTGATGGAACAGACGTTGCTGACACTTGAAGATGCAGCCTGTGTCGGGCCACAGGGGTCGTTTGTAAACTTTGAACTGACAACTGATCATTGCTATTTTGATAAAGGAAGCTTTGCGCAGCC
>CAZOTC010000438.1:0-2059 GCA_964582605.1 uncultured Geobacter sp.
AGATCCGGCCAGGCCCGGTTTTGGCAAATCAAACCTGGGGATGTACCGGGTGCAGATCTCCGGTAACCGGTACCAGCCGGATCGTCAAGCCGGTCTGCATTACCAGATTCATCGCGGTATCGGGGTTCATCACCAGGAGGCGATCAAGCGTGGAGAGCGGCTGAAGGTGAATGTCTTTGTGGGGGGGGCTCCGTCAATGACGGTTGCTGCCGTGATGCCGCTGCCGGAGGGGATGCCGGAGCTTTCCTTTGCGGGGCTGCTGGGTGGGCACCGGATCGCCATGACCAGACCTGAAGGTGATTGGCTGCCGGTACCGGCCGAGGCGGATTTCTGCATTGTGGGTTCCATTGACCCCCATGCCACCCTGCCGGAAGGGCCGTTTGGTGATCATCTGGGGTATTACAGCCTGACCCATCCCTTTCCGTTCATTGAGGTTGAGGCGGTCTACCACCGGCCTGATGCGATCTGGCCCTTTACCACGGTGGGCAGGCCACCACAGGAGGATACCTCCTTTGGTGACTTTATCCATGAGTTGACCGGCGACCTGATTCCGACCGTACTACCGGGAATCAAGGCCGTGCATGCCGTAGATGTGGCAGGGGTACATCCGCTGCTGCTGGCGATCGGCTCTGAACGGTATACCCCCTACGATGGAGTGACCCGCCCGCTGGAGCTGCTGACCCAGGCCAATGCCATACTGGGACAGGGGCAGCTTTCGCTGGCCAAATACCTGCTGATTACGGCTGAGCAGGATAACCCGGAACTGGATATCCACGATATCGCTGCTGTTTTCAGGCATCTGCTGGAGCGGGTGGACTGGCAGCGGGATCTGCACTTTCAGACCTTAACCACGATTGATACCCTGGATTATTCCGGAGGTGGATTCAACAGCGGCTCCAAGGTGGTAATTGCGGCAGCAGGGCCGGTCAGACGCCGTCTCTGCCGGGAACTGCCGTCTGCTGTGCCACTTCCTGTGGGCTGGGCAAACCCGGGGCTGGCCCAGCCCGGGGTGCTGGTTCTGGAGGGAACCTCAACTACTCCTGCTGATGGAGAAGCGGATCCGGCTGTAGAGGCACTCTGCAGGTTCTGGGAGCAGTCACCATTGCCGGAAGGGATTGAACTGGTGGTGATTGTCGATGACAGTGAATTCTGTTGCCGCAGTCTGGATAACTTTCTCTGGATAACCTTCACCCGTTCCAACCCGGCCGCAGATCTCTACGGTGTGGGTGCCGCAACCCGTCAGAGACATTGGGGCTGTCGGGGGCCGCTGGTGATTGATGCCCGCAGAAAGCCGTTCCATGCGCCGTTTCTGGAGGAGGATCCGACTGCGGTGCAAAGGGTTGAGGCGATGGCTCTGGCTGGAGGCCCGCTGCACGGGCTGCTGTAGGAGTAAATAAGTTGTTTTACCCTCTTTTTCTTTTTTAAAACTGTGCTATGATTCTGTTCACTTTCAGTTCATTCCCTCACAGAGGAGGTTTTAATGTCTACTAATGCCCTGGTAAAGAGCGGTGATACAGCAGGAACAGGTGGCGACCAGTTGATCCAGTTGGTCAGTTTCATGCTCAGTAACGAGGAGTATGGTGTTGAGGTGCTTAAGGTGCGCGAGATTATCAGAATGCCCGGTATCACCAAGATGCCGAATACTCCGCACTACGTTGAGGGGATCATCAACCTGCGGGGCAAGGTGATTCCGATCATCTCCATGCGCAAGCGGTTTGGCCTGTCCGAGTCCGATTACGACAGCCATACCAGGATTATGGTTATGGATGTGGCCGGCGGCCTGACCGGCTTTATTGTTGATGCGGTTTCCGAGGTGATCCGGATTCATTCCAGCGAGATCCAGCCGCCACCTACCATGGTGTCCGGCAACATTGACCAGGAATTCATCACCGGCGTATTCAACCATGCCGAGCGTCTGCTGATTATCATGGATGTGGATCGGATGTTCTCACCCCAGGAGCGGGAGTATTTTGGAAGTGTTGGTGATTAAGACGACCCTCCCTAATCTGCATTGATACACGTAAAAAGCCGGGAATCACTTCCCGGCTTTTTGCATGTG
>CAZOTC010000439.1:0-2046 GCA_964582605.1 uncultured Geobacter sp.
GGTGATCAATCTGAAAATCTCCGACATTGACTTCGAGCGCAAGACCATTCACATCCGCCAAAGCAAGTACAAGAAAGACCGCATCGTTCCCCTGGCAAAGTATATGGCAATCGGGTTAAAAAAGTACCTGAAAGCGGAAAATCCTCATGTCTGGCTGTTCAATGGCAAAGAGGCAGACAGGCGTTACAGCGTCAAAGGACTTTCATGGGTGATGCGCGAAAGCCTGAAGAAGACATCGATTACCAAAGAGGTAAGTCTTCACTCTTTGCGTCATAGCTTTGCTACACATCTGCTTGAGCAAGGGTTGAACATTGTAACCCTGAAAGAGTTGCTGGGCCATGCTGAAATCACCACCACGATGATTTATCTGCATGTAGCTCAGTGCCCGTTGATTAAGCCTCACAGTCCGCTGGATACCCTTTACGGTTTCCCAAAAGATGAGGACGAGGTATGAGCTGGCCGATGTGGTAAATCGTTTTGGAGCTGATCTGCAGGCAAAGTGTACACCTCAGCAACAAAAGGTTCTTGACAAAATAGCGCAATGCCGTACCTCTGCACTTGGAGGGCATGAAGAAGCATGCGATAACTGTGGCACTGTGCGCTACAGCTACAACAGTTGTGGCGACAGGCACTGCCCCAAGTGTCAGGCGGCAAAACAAGCCATCTGGATCGACGACCTGATACAGAAAACCCTGCCCATCAGACATTACCACATCGTTTTCACGGTTCCACACCAGTTGAATGCCGTTTGCTTGTTCAATCAGCGGATGTACTATGACATCCTCTTTGCAGCGGTGTGGAACACCCTCCGTTCATTCGGATACACCCATTTTGGCGTTGAAACCGGTGCTGTGGCAGTGCTGCATACATGGGGGCAGAATCTCTCGCTGCACCCTCATGTTCATTGCATTGTACCGGCTGCCGGAAATACCCTTGATGGAGATTGGAAGAGCATCGGAAGCACCGGCCGTTACCTGTATCCGGTACATCAGCTCAGCACCGCTTTTAAGGGAAAATTCCTCGACAGCCTCAAGCGTGGTCTGGGAAAGCAAAACCAGCTCCCTTTGTTTCAGGATAAGATTGAGCAGGCTTATGGAACCAAATGGGTTGTGCATTGCGAACCCTCGCTGGCCAGTGCCGATCATGTTGTGAAATACCTGGGGCAATACACCCACAGGGTAGCTATTACCAATCAGCGCATCCTGAAGATCACAGACAACCAGGTCACATTCCTGGCCAAAGATTACCGTGATTCGGCTGCTCAAAAGGCGGTAACACTTGATGGCAAAGAGTTCCTTCGACGCTTTACGATGCACATTCTGCCGCAACGGTTTGTAAAGATCAGAAGGTACGGCATCTACAACCACACCCTTAAACGCCATCAAAGCCTGCAGTTTGTGCCTGATGAAAAACCTGAACTCAAGGACCTGGAACGGCGGGTTGATGGCCCGGAAACCAAACCAGAGCGTATTGAAAGGCTTACAGGCATCAACCCTTGTCTCTGTCCGGTGTGCAAAACGGGGCACATGGTACGTCTGAAGGTGCTGCCACGCATACGATCTCCAGGATTACTCGCTTACAAACAACCGGTCTCACAGTCTTAAAGCATCACATTCATTTTGCGCAAACCGCAGAGCCGGGTATACTATGCCCGCCTGCATCTAAAAAGCCATTGAAATCGTTCTTTCTCCTTCCAAAAACCATTGCCAACAGCTTCACTCAGTGTTAGAAAGCATCAAGATCTCAAAGAGCGCTGGCATTTTCTCTCCCCCAAAGCATCCAAAACTGTCGATAAGTACATAGCTCAAAATCCACCGATGGCGGGTGTAGTTCAACATGGACTCATCGCTGGGTGCTTCGCACCGCTCAGAGTCCTATTTATTGGCAACTGGTGTTCATTCATATCCGTCTGTTTTTCATTTATTTAGCTTTTATTTTCTTGTCATTGTCAAACTGCACAAACCTATCCACGAAGCATAAATTTATTTTGTTTTTTTTGAGCGTGGGCAATCCTAAAACCGTCCTGAAAGGCGGTTACTCGGGCTG